>PWPZ01000119.1 GCA_003556985.1 Bacteroidota bacterium | reverse complement strand
GCTCAGGATTTTACGGTTTTCGGAGGAACTTTAAGCGGCGCCAATGCCAGTAAAATTGTTAAGATAATGGATATGGCAATGAAGATGGGGGCACCGCTAATCGGACTGAATGATTCCGGTGGAGCAAGGATCCAGGAGGGAGTGCAGAGCCTTGCCGGATATGCTGATATTTTCCACCTTAACGTTAAAGCTTCCGGGGTTATTCCCCAGATTTCTGCAATCCTCGGACCCTGCGCCGGAGGTGCTGTTTATTCACCGGCGTTGACAGACTTCATAGTAATGACAAAGGAAAGCAGCTACATGTTTGTTACCGGGCCCGATGTTATTAAGGCAGTAACTCATGAAACTGTTACCAAAGAGGAACTTGGCGGGGCAATGACACATAACTCAAAGAGCGGGGTTGCCCACCTGATTGGCGATAACGAGGAACAAACCCTTATGATGATCAGAGAACTTACCGGTTTTCTGCCTTCAAACAATATGGAGGACCCCCCTTACAAGCCCGTTAGTGACGATATAAACCGCGAAGATGAAAATCTCCAGAGCCTGGTACCCGCCGATCCTAACAAACCGTACGATATGATGACTATCATTGAGTCGGTTGTTGATGAGCACAACTTCTTTGAGATCATGCCTCATTACGCCAAAAATATTATTACCGGCTTTGGCCGGCTGGCAGGCAGAACTGTTGGAATAGTAGCCAATCAGCCGGCATTTCTGGCTGGAGTTCTGGACATAAACTCTTCGGTAAAGGCAGCCAGGTTCGTTCGTTTCTGTGATGCCTTCAACATTCCCCTGATAACCATGGTAGATGTTCCCGGATTTCTGCCGGGTACAACCCAGGAATTCGGAGGTATTATCAAGCACGGTGCAAAGCTTCTGTATGCTTTTTCGGAGGCCACCGTTCCGAAAATCACCCTTATAACAAGGAAAGCTTATGGAGGTGCATATGACGTTATGGCAAGCAAGCACATCGGAGCCGATGTAAACCTTGCATATCCCACCGCCGAAATAGCCGTAATGGGACCCGAGGGGGCTGTAAATATAATATTCAGGCACAAAATATCTGATGAAGAAAAAGCTGTGGCAGTTGATAATTACCGCGATACATTTGCAAATCCTTATAAGGCTGCAGAACTCGGCTATATTGATGAAATAATATATCCGCGCGAATCCAGAAAAAAGCTAATTTCTGCACTGGAGATGGCCGAAAACAAAAGCGTTTCGGGTCCCAGCCGCAAACACGGAAATATCCCTTTATAAGTAAAAAACACACTAAATATTCGCAATAACCGGATTACCCCAATCACACATTTATCCGTTTTCCGGGACCGGCTCGGGGTCCCGGCGCAATAACTATATATTCAAAAAGATCGGAGTAAAAGGTACTGATCCATTTATGTAGCAGGCAGGAAGTTTTCAGACCGTTAATTTAATTCGGCTATCTCCGGATGCAGAAAAGGAATGGTTTCATGATAATGGAACAGGTCATGATCCGGCCAATTTTCAACTTTATTAAGGGCATTCCTCATCAGGTAGTTAATTTCTCCCGAAAGGGTGGTTCCCTTGTAGGTGCTGGAATTAAAAAGAACAGACCAGGTAATGCCATTACTCTGCCGCCTGACCAACGCAAAGGTTCCTGCAAATGTTCCGGTACGCCACCAGTTACCAAACCTGTCTGTACGCGCCCAGCCCAATGGCTGACCACCCGGTCTGGATATTTTTGTCATCTCCTCAATGCTCTCATCGCTCAATATCCTGTAAAACATTGAATTATTATCAATAGCCGTTACAAACTTTAATAATTCGGCAGGCGATCCTATCCAGCCGCCGGCAGCTCCAAGGGTCTCAATGTCATTGCCTCCATAGGATAAAGGAACAGTTTTATCCGGATCATAAAAAGACATGACATCAGAAGCATTTGACTGTTCGTAATACTCCACTTCATTATCAAAGCGGCCTGCTTTAAAATTTTTTCCAAGACGCATATCATGAATACCAATCGGATACAATATTGTTTCCCTGACATAGTCCTCATATGAACGGCCCGATACTTTTGCAATTACTTCCCCCAGAATGGCATAACCCAGATTTGAGTAGCTGGAACCGGAGCCCGGATTGTAATGAAGTCGTTTGTCGAGGGCGAATCTTATAATATCCGGAGCCTGAACGGGTAAATCAATTTGAAGAGTCCGGGCAACGGTATGGGGCATAAACATATGATCGCCAAACCTCCGGCTCCACCCCGCGGAATGATCAAGAAGATTCCTGACTGTAATCCGGGTTACCCTGGGATCGCGGTAATCCAGATAAACCGAATCATTAAGAATTCCATCCGGTCCGAATACCCGATCATCGAGATCAAGCAATTCAAGTTCCTGCATCCGCATTATAGTGGTTGCCGTTATCAGCTTTGAAATGCTGGCCATCCTGAACATATGTCTTGGCTCAACCGGTTCCCCGGAATCAATATCTGCAAATCCCATTCCTCTGGCAAACACAAGTTTACCATCTTTGGCCACTGCGACCGAGGCTCCCTTGATATCATACCTGCGCATAATATATGACATGGCCGATTCGAGATGTTCAAATTCCGGTATATCTGAAAGATCGTTATTGATCCTGTATGAGATTGGGCTAATATGCTCCGAACGGAGAACCTGGCGTGAAGAACTGTTAACCGACGAACTCAATGCAACATCCCAGAAATATAAAGTAATCAGTACTGTTATTTTCAGAATCAACCACCTGGAAAATATCCTTTTCATAAAACAAATCATGGGCTACGGAAATATAAATGCTTATACCTGAAACAGGCTGGAATTGTTTCGGATTATTATTAAAACTTTAATATTTGG
>PWPZ01000029.1 GCA_003556985.1 Bacteroidota bacterium | reverse complement strand
GCCAGCAGTGAGAACGATACCCCCAGGAAGGGACCGAAGAATGCACCTGTGGTAAGGCTTTTCATTGCAGGCCTGTTCTTCAGGGCAGGTATGAGGCTGTACCACCTGCCAAGTATGGTATATATGACTGTAAAACCAAAAAATCCGGTTATGACCCTGATCTGGGTGGCCGCAAAAGCATCATAGTCCGCCATCCCGTATTTGCTGAGTACCAGACCGGTAGCCTGCCCTGCTGCTCCGCCGAAGGCCAGCAGCAGGCCCGCTATCGGGTAAGAAAATCGAATCCTGTTGCTTCCCGGTGCCGCCCCGGTGTATCCTGGCACGGGAGGCATGTCATCAGTATGCCTGGTGAGCACCACCATTGCAATTCCTGCGATAGTAATTGTCATGCCGGCCAGACTTTTGGGAGTCATGGTCTCGCCCATTATCATCCAGCCTGCTATTGCGGCAATTGGCGGAGCCAGTGACATTATCAGCATGGAGACACGGGCGCCCACCACAACATAAGCCCGGAAAAGGAAGAGGTCTCCAAGGACAAATCCCACAAAGCCCGAAAGTGACAGCCATATCCAGTTATGCAGGCTTGCACCGGAAGGGAAAAATTCTCCCCTGCTGAACCATGTGAAAATGCCCAGGAAGATAAAGGCCATAAAAAGCCTGACCAGGTTAACCGTAATTGAACCTATCTTTTTTCCAGCCGATTCGAAGGCCAGGGCGGTAAAGGTCCAGAAAATTGCTGCCACCAGGGCGGCAAGCTCACCAGCATGTGATTGTATCATAAATTTTAGCCAGATTCAGGGCGCGAAGATAAACAAAGTGTTTTTTTCTGCCATCCGGCTGCCTGTTTTTTTGCCTGAATTATTCCTTCTTGAGGTTTCCTGCCTGCAATCATTGTTTTTTTTCACGGTTTTGGGTTAACGGTTCCATGAGCTTTAAATCCTGAAATGTGTGGATTGATAATGATAACATTAATATTTATTCGGAATCAACAACACAGTCGGATTTCTTATTGTTTGTGCATGTGTGTTTCTGCTTTGGCCATTGACAATTTCAGCATGTGACGATGATGCCATTGAAACCTGCCTGCTCTGGTCGGGATAATGACCTGGCGGGGCTTTGTCAGAAAGGGGTGTGTTATTAAAAAATTATGCTTTATATTTACCATTATTATATATTTCAACATCATCAGAGATGGTGTTGAAACTGTTCTCAGGCAGTATGCAAAACAGGGCAGGAGTACCGGAATCTACGTTTTGTGAGAAGGCTGTGCCTCCATTGATCTGAGAAGCCTTCTTTTCAGGAAGGAATTAGTTCATGGGTTAAGCAAAAAAGCCCGTAAATTACCGAGAATTGGATACCAGATTCGAAATAAAGAATGAAACCGGGAAATATGTTGCCATTGTTCTCGGTGCCGTTGTTCTTATATTTGTTCTCTGGTATCTGAGGTCAATAATATTTTTCCTGCTCATAAGCTTTGTCCTTTCACTGATAGGTAGGCCGGTGGTCGATCTACTGGACAGGCTGAAATACGGGAAATTCTGCGTACCCAGAGCTGTGAGTGCACTATTGGGACTATTGATCCTCTGGGGAGGCGTGCTTTTGTTCTTCCGGATATTTATTCCCATTATAGCAATCCAGGCAAGAGAGCTTGCCCTAATCAATGCCGATGCGGTAATCGGTAACCTGTCAGAACCTATTCAGCAGCTTGAGCTTTTTTTGCTGAGGCTTGGCCTTGATGCGTTCCGGGATATCAGTATACAGGACTTTTTTACCCAGAAGCTAAATTCTATTCTGAATATCGAATTTTTTGCCAATATTTTCAGTTCTGTTGCTACCATCCTGGGTAATATTTTTATTGCAGCATTTGCAATTTCATTTATGACATTCTTTTTTTTAAAGGATGACCGTCTTTTTCTCGACGGAATACTGATGTTTGTTCCCACCCGCCACGAACAGGCGGTAAGGCATATAATGTCGTCTATCCGGTATCTGCTTATGCGCTATTTCATCGGCATATTATTGCAGATTACCTTCATAATTATCCTGATAACAACAGGTATGTTGCTTATAGGTATAGATTTTACAAATTCGCTGGTCATCGGGCTTGCAGTCGGGGTTTTCAACGTTATTCCTTATATAGGTCCGGTTATAGGAGCCACCATCGGGATTTTCATAGGGGTGGTGACGCATCTTGACATGTCTTTTTATAATGAAATGCTGCCATTGCTGACTTATATGCTCCTGGTTTTTGTGTGTGTCCAGCTCATAGATAATATTCTTTTCCAGCCGTTGATATACTCCAGCAGTGTGCATGCCCATCCCCTGGAAATTTTCATAGTTCTGATGATAGCCGGAAGTACTGCAGGCATAGTGGGGATGTTTCTCGCAATACCCGCCTATACGGTTATACGTGTAATTGCCAAGGAATTTTTCAATAACCTTAAGCTGGTGAAACGGCTTACTGAAAAGATTTGATCGGTTTCACAGATAATGGTGCCGATATCATTTATCCATATAATCGCAACCATCCTTCATTCTATTGGTTTACTTATGTAGTAAATCAGGCACTTTGTCAAAAATATTAAACCTTTTATTGTTATTTTTCGTAATATTTATCAGCATTAATCTACAAGAACATATATTAATCATAATACAATTCTTATGGCACGAATTAGGATTTTACCGGTCATCCTTCTGATAAGCGGGTTATTCCTGGCTTCATGCGAAAAAGATCCTGTCGAAGACAGGATATCTCAGGATGTGATGATTATTGACAACGATCTTTCCAAACTTGGCCGGAGAGTCAGTATTGTTGAGGGAGGCCGCCTGATGCAAATTCAACCGGTTGAATTCAAGGGTG
>PWPZ01000022.1 GCA_003556985.1 Bacteroidota bacterium | reverse complement strand
TAGCAACCGTGTTACTCGCCGGTACATTTTTTTTTATGGACAATCTGTTTGAAGGAGGAAGAAAGCTGCCCCTTGTGGAGGATTTTTACACGATCCAGGGAGAGGGTTACCATACAGGAAAGGCCGCATATTTCATAAGGCTCGGCGGGTGTGATATAGGCTGTAGCTGGTGTGATGCCAAATATACCTGGAACCGTCACCTCCATCCTCTTGTTACGACCGGTGAAATTATTGAGAGAGCAGTTAAATTCCCCGCAAAAGCGGTTGTAATCACAGGAGGGGAACCATTATCCTATCCTCTTGATTTATTATGCAGCGGACTGAAGGAAAATTCCGTGGAAACTTTTCTGGAAACCTCCGGAGCATACCCGCTGACCGGGCAATGGAACTGGATATGCCTTTCGCCCAAAAAAAACAATCCTCCGCTGCCAGAAATTTACGGTATGGCAAATGAGCTCAAGGTGATCGTTCATGATTTAACCGATCTTGCCTGGGCCGAAAAAAGTGCAGCCAAAGTACGGCAATCCTGTATTCTTTATCTTCAGCCCGAATGGAGCAGGTTTGAGGAAATTGTACCCGCGGTTATTGATTATGTTAAAAAAAACCCTGCCTGGAATATTTCCCTGCAGGTACATAAATTTATGCATATTCCCTGATGCGGGTATGTTGCAGGTTACCCCGGCGCATGATGTGCGGCCATTAATAACTTAAATATTTACTTAATGAAGCGTCTGGTTCTTAGCTTTATTGTTATTCTCTCAGTACAGCTTCTGAATTCCCAGGAGTTGTCTACAGGAAGTAACCGGGCAGAGAGATTTTTTCATTCAGGAATCAGGGAGCTGGGGCTTCTCAATTATGATGAAGCCCTGAGGCTTTTTAAACAGGCCATATCGGCCGACGGCCATTTTTATGAAGCCTACCTGATGGCAGGGGAAGTTTATTTTGAAATGAACGATTATGAAGAAGCCGCCGGCTATTTTGAAAAGGCTGTTTCTATAAATCCCGATTTTTTCCCCATGATTTATTTTAATTTGGGAAATGCCTGGCTGGCTCTCGGCAGATATGAAGAAGCAATGGCTGCCTATGAACAGCTTGCCCAACATCCGGGCGTTACCGAAAGATACCGGGAGTTGGGACGACAGAGGGTTAAAAACTGCGAATTTGCCATTGATGCAATGATGAATCCCGTTCCCTTTGACCCGGTGAGTCTCGGTCCGGCTATAAATACCGGGGATGATGAATACTGGCCTACCCTGACCGCCGATGAGCAGGTACTTATCTTCACCAGGCAGATAAGGCTGGACCCTGAAGGAAGAAGACGGCCGGGAAACCTCAGGGAGGATTTTTATGTTAGTTATTATGCAGGGGACGGGTGGACCGAGGCCACCGGCATTGGCGCCCCCCTGAGTTCAGAGCTGAACGAAGGAGCACCTTCTATCACTGCCGACGGGAGTATGATCTTCTTTACCGCTTGTAACAGGGATGACGGACTCGGTAGTTGTGATATTTATTTTGCCCGGCGCCATGGGAACAGCTGGGGCGAACCTGTTAATCTCGGGGCTCCGGTTAATTCCGCTTCCTGGGAAGCCCAGCCGTCAATCTCGCCCGACGGAGAAACCCTTTATTTTGCCAGTAACAGAAGTGGTGGACAGGGTAATATGGATATATGGTATTCGGTGCTGGATCAGGATGGTAACTGGGGAGTGCCAAAAAATCTCGGCGAAACGATAAATACAATCGGTAATGAAATGTCACCATTCATCCATGTAGATAATCAGACCCTTTATTTTTCATCCGACGGGCATACCGGCATGGGAGGGTATGATCTTTTTGTAACCCGGAGAGACAACTACGGAATGTGGAGTGAACCTGAAAATCTTGGCTATCCTTTGAATACTCATTATGATGAAATAGGGCTTATTGTTAATGCACGCGGCGATAAAGGGTATTTTTCATCCGACCGCATGAGCGGCGAGGTAAGGGATATTTACCACTTTGATCTTCATCCGGATGTCCGTCCCAATGAGGTTTCCTATATGAAAGGCACGGTTTATGATGCAGGAAACAGAAAGAGGCTGCTTGCCGCTTTTGAACTGATTGATCTGGCAACTTCCGAAACTGTGATCCGGTCATATTCAGATGCCATTACCGGCCAGTTCCTGGTACCCATAACTACGGGAAAGGACTACGCGCTTAACGTATCCAGGGAAGGTTACCTGTTTTATTCCGACCATTTTTCTTTGAGCGGCTTCACACACCAGACCGATCCCTACCTGAAAGATGTTCCCCTTTACCCTATAAATACCGGCGAAAAGACAGTGCTAAGAAATATATTTTTTGAGTTCGACAGTTACGAACTTAAACCCGAATCCCTGGTGGAACTTGAGAAGTTAACCCGCTTTCTTGCCAACAATCCGGAGATAGGCATAAGGATCAACGGGCATACCGACAACATTGGAGAAAGCGGCTATAATCTGGAGCTTTCGGAAAAACGGGCCGGTTCCGTTGCCGACTACCTTGTCGGTACCGGAATTGATGAAGAACGGATTAGTTATGCCGGTTTTGGAGATACTATGCCCATAGCTTCCAATGAAACAGAGGAAGGCAGAGCGGAAAACCGCCGTACTGAATTTGAAATTATTGATTCCGGCAAAGATTAACAGTCCGGCATTTCCATTACCGACCATTTCCCGCCAAAATTCCGGTTTCATCCTCCGGGTACGGTAATGTCTTTTCAGAACTTGTCCGGAAGGCATTCAGGGTAAAACAGGTAATATGGCCCCGGCAAGGTTTTCAGGCCTTGTCAGCATTGACCTCAATTACCGGGGGATCGGCCAGGTGCCTCTTCACCGTACACAGATCCGCGGCCTTT
>PWPZ01000116.1 GCA_003556985.1 Bacteroidota bacterium | reverse complement strand
TGGAAGCACCGGTGCACATTCCATAAATCCTGAAACCGGAAAACCTTATATGCTTGATTTTCCGCTTATAACCATACGCGATATGGTTGCTGCACATGAAATATTGAGAAAGCACCTGGCAATTGAAAAGATCGACTTGTTCATAGGTGCTTCATTGGGTGCATTTCAGGGTATAGAGTGGGGCATCATGCATCCCGGCCTGATTGATCGGCTTATCTTCCTGGTAGCAGGTGCCCGAACCAGCCCATGGTGCAAGGCCTTTAATGAGGCTCAGCGCATGGCTATGGAGGCTGATCCGACATTTTTTACTGATGCTGAAAATGCCGGTGCTAAAGGATTGATGGCAGCTCGTGCTATGGGAATGGTTAGTTACCGGAATTACCAAACTTTTCATATCACCCAGCCGGATTCTGATAACGATTTGTTGGAAAATTTCAGAGCATGCACTTACCAGCGATACCAGGGAGAAAAACTTGCAAAAAGGTATAACGCTCATGCTTACTTCTATATCTCTAAAGCTTTTGATTCGCATGATGTGGGTCGTGGAAGGGGAGGTGTGAAAAAAGCATTGCTGCAAGTCGAAACAAGAACACTGTGCGTAAGCACCGATTCAGATATTTTATTTCCTGTTGAAGAGGTAAAAGCAGTTGCAGATATGCTGCCAAATGCTAAACACGTAATACTAAAAAGTATTTACGGGCATGATGGCTTTTTAATTGAGAATGATAAACTTACTGCTATCCTGGAACAATGGCAGCAAAAACTGTAGGTTCCGGGTTACATTTTAGCAAGGCAAACTCCCAGGCTATCGCGCCAGTGGGGTAAAGTAATTCCAAAATCTTTCTTTACTCTTGACTTGTTGAGTACACTGTAATAGGGCCTGATGGCTTCCGTCGGAAATTCTTTTGAAAGAACCGGAGTTACTTTACAAGAAAGTTTTTTGATATTTACAATGGCATGAGCAAAATCATACCAGCTGGCAATACCTTCGTTGCTGAAGTTGTATATTTCCGTCCGGATTTTCTGAGGCACTTTGGGTATGATTTCCAGGATGGCCCGTGCAAGATCTCCTGCATAAGTTGGGTTGCCTATCTGATCATAAACAACTTTGATTTCTTTTTCTTTTTTGGCTTTTTCATATATGGTTTTTACGAAGTTGTTCCCATGTGAAGAAAAAAGCCATGATGTGCGAAGGATAATTGCTCTCTTTGCATTGAAAATTACTTCTATTTCTCCGTCAAGTTTACTTTTTCCATAAGTGGTTTTCGGACCTGCTGTATCGTTTTCGGTGTAGGGCTTAAAATTTTTGCCTTCAAAAACATAATCTGTTGAAATATGAATAAGCAGAGCGTTAAATTTAGAGCAGGCCTGGGCAATATTCTTTGCTCCGGTAGCATTGATAAGTGTAACTTCCGATTTTTGTGTCTCAGCCGAATCAACTGCTGTAAATGCTGCACAATTAATTGCAACCTCAATTTTATTGGATTTTACATAATGCATAGTTCTTTCAGCATTGGTAATATCCAGTTCATTCAAATCGGTAAAAAAGAATTTATGATTACTGTATTCCTTTTCCAGATTTCGTAATTCGCTTCCCAATTGTCCGTTGCTTCCTGTAACGAGAATGTTCATATATAGCTGATTAAATCTTTGTGTTCTTAAAATAGTTAATGGTTTTTATAAGCCCCTTTTCCAGTTGTGTTTTAGGTTTCCAGCCAATTAAATCTTTTAATTTGCTGATATCAGGTCTGCGTTGCATCGGATCGTCTTGTGGCAGAGGTTTGAAAATAATTCTGGATTCAGAATTTGTAAGTTCAACGATCTTTTGTGCCAGTTCCAGAATAGTAAACTCATTGGGGTTGCCAATGTTCATAGGTCCGATAATATCCTCTCCTGTATTCATAAAGTCGATCATGCCGTTGATCAGATCATCCACATAGCAAAAACTGCGTGTCTGGTTACCGTCGCCATAAATGGTGATATCCTGGTTTTTTAATGCCTGAACGATAAAATTTGATACTACTCTTCCATCGCTGGGATGCATTCTGGGCCCATATGTGTTAAAGATACGAAGTATTTTTATTCTTACTTTGTTTTGTGTATGATAATTCATAAAGAGTGCTTCTGCACATCTTTTCCCTTCATCGTAACATGCACGCGGACCAATAGGGTTTACATTCCCCCAGTATTCTTCCGTTTGCGGATGGACCAGCGGATCACCATAAACTTCACTGGTTGAAGCCTGTAATATTTTTGCCTTAATGCGTTTGGCCAGCCCCAGCATATGCACCGAACCCATCACAGAGGTTTTAATGGTTTTTATGGCATTGAACTGATAGTGAATGGGTGAAGCAGGGCAGGCCAGATTATAAATTTCGTCGGCCTCAATATAAAAGGGAGTGGTGATATCATGGCGGATAAGTTCAAAATAAGGATTGGACAGAAGGTGAACTACATTATGTTTTTCACCTGTGAAGAAATTATCCAGGCAAAACACCTCATGGCCATCGTTCAGTAATTTTTCACACAAATGCGATCCCAGAAATCCGGCACCGCCTGTTACTAGTATTTTTTTCTTCATGGAAATGCTGAAAAGTTTTCCTTCACCCCGTTTGTTAATCTGCACAATAATTAGGTTATTCCTTACCGTATTGCAAATTTATAGAATTTTTTGTCTCAAGAGTGTTATTATTTCTTCAAAAGTAAATTCAGAGTTATTTTCGATTAATTCAATCAAATTATCCTATCCATCTGCAGGGAAAATACTAATTTAGATGTTAGAAATATAAATTATAAAGTTTTTGACAATCCATGGCACAAAACAATATTGAAAGAGAAGTTTTTGATACCAATCGTAAAGCTTTATTTGTAAACCTG
>PWPZ01000095.1 GCA_003556985.1 Bacteroidota bacterium | reverse complement strand
TCATGTCAGAGGAGCCTTCACAGGTGCAGAGAAGGAGAGAAAAGGGCGGTTTGAAATGGCCAACAGGGGCAGTCTGTACCTGGATGATATTGATGATATCCCGCTTGATCTCCAGGTGAAGCTGCTCAGGGTGCTTCAGGAACAGGAGATAGAACCTGTTGGCAGCTCAGAGGCAATGAAAGTGGATGT
The DNA here is from genome assembly GCA_003556985.1 of Bacteroidota bacterium. Classification (GTDB taxonomy): domain Bacteria; phylum Bacteroidota; class Bacteroidia; order Bacteroidales; family PUMT01; genus PXAP01. The sequence continues at coordinate 2,738 of PWPZ01000095.1, read as the reverse complement.
CAGGCTTATCTGTTCAACAAAGTATGATCTCAGACAGCTTGTTTCGGAAGGACGTTTTCGCGATGATCTTTTTTACCGGCTCAATGTCATACCCGTGCATATACCGCCTCTCAGGGAAAGGCCCGACGATATCCCTCTTCTTCTGGAAAGATTCGTAAATGAATTTTCTCCTGCCAGGCCCCTGAAGTTCGATCCCGCGGTAATTTCTTTTCTGCAGGAATACAGCTGGCCCGGCAACGTGAGGGAATTACGTAACCTGGCGGAACGGCTTTCACTTACCTCTCCGGGCAAGCTTATTTGCCCTGAAGACATCCCTTCAGAATATCTGCTCCCTGCCCGGACAGATGATTCAGTGTCTTCATCCTGGGATATTGAAAAAGTGCTGGCAAAAACTGAAGCCGGTCTCATCAAATCTGCTCTTACCCGAGCAGGCGGCAACAAATCAAAAGCTGCCCGGCTGCTTAAGATACCTCTGTCAACATTCAGGACCAAGGCTGAAAAACACGGCCTTGACAAGTAAATCAAAAACATCCCGCCCCACTTTTTAGCCTGCGGTTTTTCGTTACTTTCTGCGGATTTACGCAGGTTTCTTATTGCCGGAACATTTTCCGGAAATAATTTTTCCTCCCCCTTTCTCATCGTAAGATGCACATATGCAGTTATATGTATCCTTAACAATTTTCCATTATTAACTTTTCCTTTCTGCTGGCATATCCATTGCAGTAAGCCGGCCGGTACCGTGAACCGGTTATGATGTTTCTCCGGTGGTGGTTATGGCGGTATTGCGTACATTATTATAAACAGCATATACCACCGGGAGTACCAGTGGAATGTTAAAACATGTGTGATAAATATCTGTATATGATTATTCTCTGCTTATTGTTTCTTTTTTCTATGCCGCTGTATGCCGGTGAAAATAATTCTTTTTCCGGTACAGGAGGAGAGCGAAACTATATAGTATATTCTGTGAGCAATAAAAGCCGAACGGCGCTTTCGGGTACGACCAATGTCAATTCATTTGAATGTATCTCTGAAAATGCTGTTTCAAGTGGAATTGTATTAACTGAAACGGAGGCAGGTGATAATGTCATAAATTTTTCTGATGCCAGTCTGGTAATGGACATCAATTCATTCGATTGCAGGAATCCTCTGATCACACGGGATATGTACAGGGCTCTCGGGGGCAGTGATTCGGGAATAGATATAAAGTTACTTGACGCCCGGCTTATTGGGAGCAGCCTTACTTCCTCAAACGGAAATTTTAAGGCAAATGCGGAAATCTCAATAAATGGCCAGTCAAATGTTGTGGAATTGGAAGTTGACTGGCAACGCCCGGAATCAATGCAGTATCACTTCGAAGGTAAAACAGAACTTTCCTTGTCCGATTTTGACATAATTCCTCCCTCGCCAGCATTTGGGATGATAAAGGTTAACGATACAATTACCATCCATTTTAATTATATCGTCGAAGCCGGGATATTTTCACGACTGGACTGACGATGCCGGCAAATTGAAATTTCCTGAAAATCATTTAACAAATTCCTGTTTCAGGTGTTAAGTAAACTAATTATAAATAAAAAAAATATACAAGTAGTGCAGGAATATGAGTAAAGAGATTCTTTGAGCGTAAAATATTACTGTAATTAAACAAATCTAACAAACAATCTAACAAACAATTAATTAATCAATTTCAAATTAATCATTATGCAAAAATCAAATATTTTAATATTAGCAATTCTGCTTGTTTCCGCATCGGTTTCTGCCCAGTACACGGATTTACAAAACTGGCGTCCCAACGACAAGAGAGGTTTGAATGTCTTTGAAGGCCCCGCGGTAGATACGGTCGATTACCCGGGATTTGCAGTTAGGATCGGGGGTGATTTTGCCATGCAGTTCCAGGGAATTAGCCAGAGTAACGATGCCGAAACCCTTCTGGATCTTGGTACCGACTTCAACCTCCCAAGTGCCAATCTTAATCTGGATGTGCAGCTGGCACCCGGAGCGAGAATGCATTTGAGAACCTTTTTGTCGTCAAGGCACCACCCCGAAGCCTGGATAAAAGGTGGTCATATGCAGGTAAGCAGTCTTGATTTTATCAAGCCGGGATTGCTGGAAGGCTTGATGCAGTATGCCACCGTTACCATCGGTCTTGATGAATTCAATTACGGTGATGCCCATTTCAGGAGAAGCGACAATGCAAGAACAATTTTCAATCCATTCGTGGGTAATTATATTATGGATGCTTTTGCAACCGAGGCCTTTGGAGAGATCACCCTGCAAAGCAACGGTTTGCTTGCGGTTGTCGGACTGACAAACGGGAAGCTCAACCAGAATGTATCAGCAGGCACCGATAATCAGCCATCATTTTACGGCAAGGTTGGTTTTGACAGCCAAATGACCGATGATCTCCGTGTACGCCTTACCGGATCATGGTACACCAACCAGGGAACCACTACCGGCACCTGGCTGTACGGCGGCGACAGGGCGGGAGCAAGATATTACCATGTTCTCCATACTGCTGATGATGGAGGAAACTTTTTCCCAAGGCACAATGCCCGTTTCACTAAATTAACCGCACTGCAGGTAAATCCTTTTGTTAAGTTCGGCGGACTGGAGTTTTTCGGGATTTTTGAACGGGCTATGGGTGGCGCCGAATTCACTGATCCTCAGGATGAGGAGGGTGCATTCACCCAGGTTGCCGGAGAATTATTGTACCGGTTCGGCTTTGATGAGAATTT
>PWPZ01000164.1 GCA_003556985.1 Bacteroidota bacterium | reverse complement strand
GATTATTTCACGCACTATTTTTTCTCTTCCGGAAAGCCGGTATCCTTTTTCCACCGCAAATTCAGAGTTGCCAATTCTCGCTATATATTTATCAATATCCTTGGTGTTCTGGGCATACCCCCCTTCGAGCTGACTAATTGCCGACACCCCGAAGGCATAAACCTGTCCGGTAGTCCGCCGCGAACAGTAACCCTGGAAATTGCGGTGCAGCATATTGTTTTGCTGTGCTACATTAAGTTCATCTTCGGGCAGCACGTAATGGTCCAGTCCCACCGGTATATATCCTGCCTCCGTGAGTAACCCGGAGGCTTTTTTAAACATGGCCATTTTTTCTTCCGGACCGGGCAAACCTTTTTTTTCAAGAATAAGCTGGCTCTTTTTCACCCACGGTACGTGGGCATAGGAGAAAGTAACCAGTCTGTCCGGCCTTAATGAAACAGCTTGTTCTATGGTTTCGCCAAAAGAATCGACCGTTTGCAGGGGAAGTCCGTAAATAAAATCAAGATTGACCGATGCGGCAGGGTCTTTTCTGATAAAGCCAATCAATTCGTTTACCGGCAAAACCGAAGGCTTGCGGTTTACCACCTTTAGCACCTGTTGACTGAAATCCTGGATTCCCAGACTGTAACGATTAAATTCTGCATCCTTCAGTGCCTGAAGATAGCTTTGGTCAAGGTAAGCGGGATTACATTCTATGGCAATCTCGGGGTTTTCTATAAAATTAAAATTGCCGGCTATCAGACTGATGATTTCCTGCAGATATCCGGAATCAATTGCATTAGGGGTCCCCCCTCCAAAATGGATCTGGGAAACTTTTCTGCGGTTATCCAGGAGGGCAATTACATTTTTTATCTCCGATTTTACAGCACCAATGTAGTCTTTAACCACGCCACCGTCACCCAGACTGCAGCTGTTGCAGCCGCAATAAAAGCAAATATGCCTGCAAAATGGTATGTGGATATAAATTGCTATATGTTCCGGCTCGCGGTTATTTGAACTATCAATAAGAGCCGTGTAATCTGCACCGGTAAACTCACCGGTAAAGTGGTTTGCAGGTGGATAACTGGTATAGCGGGGTACAGGTTTGTTATATTTATCAAGGTTCATATTATAACCGGCAATTAATACATGATATATTTGGGAAAACCAGGTTTTGCTTTTAAAATCTAATGAAATCCCCGAAATTGCTTATTTATTTGGTATTCCTGAGTCTGCCTGGAGCTTGCGGAAGCATGACTTGCCTGCAAATCAGTACTACCTGTGCCAGTCAGCCGTCTTCAGATAGTCTGTCATATACTTCACTTTTTCATAGGGAATCCCGGGTTTGAATCCATGACCGAGATTAAAAATCCAGTTTTGATGTTCTTTTCCGAATTCGATATAATTTTTCAGCACTTTTTCAATTTCCGGTTTTTCCGAGTATAGCAACCGCGGATCGAGGTTTCCCTGAAGGCCGATTTCCGGATCAACCATTTTTCTTGCCTGACGGATCGGCGTTTGCCAGTCCACACTCAAAAAATCGCAGTAATCGGCTGAAACATCCCCGATGCCGGTCCCTATATCTTTCGGAAAATATATAAACGGAATATTAAGATCCCTTAGTTCACCGGCAATTGTTTTTACCGCGGGCAAAAATACTTCCTTGTAGAGTTCCCAGGGGATAAGGCCCGCGTGGGTTTCAAAAAGCTGAAACACATCGATGCCGTGCCTAACCTGTCCCCTGATATATTCGAGCGACATTTCCAGAAGCATATCAACAAGCCTTTTTGTGTCTTTTTTGCTTTTGTATATGAACTTTACCGCTTCCGGAAAATCGGCTTTTTTTCCAAGCCCTTCCAGCATATAACATAACACGGTCAACGGTCCGCCGCAAAATCCTATCAACGGAATATGGGGCGGCTTTGATTTTTTAACCGAGGTGATTACCCTGTAAATATATTCGAGCTTTGCCGGTTGGGGGTCAAGGTGTTGGAAGGGCTTATCCCTTTTTGACAGCGCAGTCTCAAAAACAGGCCCGTTATCGGTAAATTCCAGTCCCATTCCCATAGCATAGGGCACAACAAGGATATCGGAAAACAAAATAGCTGCATCCACCCCGAGGTCGTCAACCGGAAGAAGGGTCACCCGTGCTCCCAGTTCCGGATCTTTCATCATCTGCCAGAATGAGTGTTTTTTTTTCAGTTCGAGATAGGAGGGAAGGACCCTTCCCGCCTGCCTCATGTACCATACCGGCGGCCGGGAAGTATACTCGCCGGAGAGAGTTTTAAGCAAAAGGGGTTTATCCCTGTCTGTTTTCGGGGCGCTATCCATTTGTGCAAAGTATAGTTAATAGATTGTTTAATAACGTTTTACCTGTAAATGATCCGAAAAAGTGGTTTTTAATCGCCGGATCTCCGATGTTTTCTCCATGGCTTTAGTGTTACGGGGCAGCATGGTTTATCAGTCTAACCCTTATATGAAGAATTCAGAGTGCTTTGAGAGCATGATAATTTTTATCAATGGTATAAAGAATGTCGTCACTGGTATGCGCCAGGGAGACAAAAATGGCCTCGTACTGGGAAGGAGGAAAATAAATCCCCTGACCCAGGCTTTTACGGAAATATGCTGCGAACTTATCAGTGTCACAGGTCATCACATCACTGAAGGTGCTGACCTTGTCACGGCCGGTAAAAAACAGGGTGAGCATTGAGCCGACACGGTTTACAACGGCAGGAAAGCTTGTTTTCCTGATATTCTCCCTTAATCCCTCCTCGAGAAGGGATGATTTTTTTTCCAGCTCAGTATAATACTGAGGATTATCGTTAAGCAGTTTAAGCGTGGTGTAGCCGGCTGCCATGGCAACCGGGTTGCCTGATAATGTCCCTGCCTGGTATACCGGACCTTCCGGAGCCAGATACTCCATGATCTCTTTCTTGCCTCCACAAGCTCCCACGGGCAGGCCTCCCCCGATAATT
>PWPZ01000058.1 GCA_003556985.1 Bacteroidota bacterium | reverse complement strand
TTCGTGCGAGAAGGCATTTATTGAATCCGATCCCTCAGACAATCCGGAAAGCATCTTCGAAGAAATCTGGACATTCACCAACGAACATTATTCCTTTTTTGAATACAAGGGGATTGACTGGGATGAAGTTTACAGCAGGTACCGGCCTTTTGTAGATCCCGGCATGAATCCCGTAGCACTTTTCGATTTGTGTGCTGATATGCTTTATGAATTGCGCGACGGACATGTTAACCTTGTCAGCCCTTTTGACCGCTCGCGCCACTGGGAATGGTACCTTGACAGCCCTGAGAACTTCAGTTATTCACTTATTGAAAGGAACTACTACCAGGGAAACCAGAGGTTTATCGGCCCCCTGGAGTTCGTTAACCTGGATAACGTTATTTACGTTTATTACGGAAGCTTTGCAAACGCCATCAACGACGGACATCTCAATATTGTAATCGGAAACCTGGAAAACAAAGACGGATTGATACTGGATGTACGCAATAATGGAGGTGGAAGCCTCCAGAATGCCAGAAGGCTTACATCACGGTTCACCGATACCATAAGGCACGTTGGCAATAACCTGGTAAAAACGGGACCGGGGCATGATGATTTCAGGGAAGAAGAAATCTTTATCGAACCTCACGACGGACCAAGGTTTACCGGTGATGTAGTTGTCCTCACCAACAGAAAAAGCTATAGCGCGACCACATATTTTACCCAGTATATGAATGCACTGCCCAATGTTACTTTTGTTGGCGACACAACAGGGGGCGGCGGCGGGATGCCGGCATTTTACGATCTGCCGAACGGATGGTTGCTCAGGGTATCGAGCTCCCGCTTCTACAGTCCGGAAGGGGGGAATATAGAATCAGGAGTTCCTCCACAAATTCAGGTAAACATGTCTGAAGAATCAATTTCCGAAGGAAGGGATGACATCCTTGAAAGAGCTCTGGAAATTCTTGGAACAGACAGATAATGCCATCTGAAACCGATTATATGAATGAGGTGATCCCTGTACTCCGGAGAATAATACTTCTGGCAATTACAGTATATATTTCCATTGTGGGAATACTGTATTTTCTTCAGGAGAGGATGATCTTCCACAGACCGGGAATTTCGGAAGAGCGCTTACAGTATATCAGGGAAAGATTTCCCGAAGCCGAAGAAGTAACAATAGATACTCCCGACAATATCAGGCTGCACGGATGGCTGGTCCACAACGGCAAAAACGGCCCGTCTCCCCTGCTGGTATATTTTGGAGGCAATGCCGAGGAGGTTTCCTGGATGATCGAAGCAAAAGACCGGTTACCCGGGTGGTCAATGCTTCTGATCAATTACAGGGGCTATGGTCTCAGTGAAGGAAGTCCGGGAGAAGAAGCCCTGTTGAATGATGCATTGTTAATATATGACACCTTTTCAGCCCGGGATGATATCAGCAGGGAGGAAATAGCTGTAATGGGCCGCAGTCTTGGCTCTGCGCCAGCCATATACATTTCGGGCCAAAGAAATCCCTCAGCTACCGTTCTTGTTTCCTCCTTCGGGAGCATACAGGACATAGCCGAAAACAACTTCCCTTTTATCCCGGTTAACCACCTGCTTAAGCATAAGTTTAAAATGACCCCTTATGCTCAAAATGCAGAAAACCCTATGCTCACGATGGTTGCCTCTGACGACAGGATCATTCCACCGCGTCATTCAAACATATTATTCAGGGCCTGGGAAGGGCAGAAGGAATTCGTAGTAATTCATAATGCCGATCACAATGATATTGCTTTCCACGCTCTATACTGGGAAAGCCTAAGAGATTTTCTGGATAACCGCTTGAGAGAAAATCATTATATGGTTGACTCCCGGTAATTCCTTTCCGGACTTCCGGTTTCCATTGCATTTGACCAAATAATCATCCGATTTTTAAATTATCATTTGTTTTTGTACCTTGGCCCTTGTATTTGCATTTGGCATTTGCCCTGTTCTGCGGCCTGCAGAACCGGCCGGAGCCGGGAAATTACAAAACTTAAATTCTCCAACATGAACCCCAAAACATTAAAATCCATCAGCCGCAGAGACTTTCTGGGCAGAACGGCTTGTGCCATTGCCGGTTTTACCATTATTCCTTCGCATGCCGTTTCAGGCCTGGGGCATATTGCTCCAAGCGATAAACTTAATATTGCCGGAATTGGTATCGGCGGAATGGGACGAGGCATCCTGGAAAATATGGCAAGGACACAGAATATTGTTGCATTGTGTGATGTGGACTGGAACACTAGTGTGGAAGGGGTTTTCAACACACACCCGAATGCCTTACGCTACAAGGATTACCGTATAATGCTCGACAAGCAGAAAGAGATCGATGCGGTTGTTGTCGCCACGCCTGACCATACTCACGCTGTAACCAGTATGGAAGCAATAAAGAGGGGCAAGCATGTTTATACCGAGAAGCCCCTGACTCGCACCATTCATGAGGCAAGAATGCTGACGCTGGCTGCAAGGGAGTACAAAGTTGCCACCCAGATGGGGAATCAGGGCCAGGCCGGTGACGGCCCCCGGAGGCTCCGTGAAATGATATGGGATGGTGTTATCGGACAGATAAATGAGGTTCATGTGTGGACAGACCGGCCAAACAGGGGACTTTCTGATACTTACTGGCCCCAGGGAGTCGACCGCCCCGAAGAAACAGACCCCTTGCCGGAAAGCCTGGACTGGGATCTTTTTATAGGCCCCGCTCCCATGCGCCCCTTCAATTCCGCATATCACCCCTTCAGATGGCGTGGATGGCTGGACTTTGGAACCGGTGGGCTGGGTGATATTGGATGTCACTCTTTCGATCCGGTTTTCAGGGCGCTGAAGCTTAAGTACCCCAAAAGCGTACAGGCGGTATCAACCCTGGTCAATGATGAAACCTATCCTCTCGGCTCAATGGTTACATACGACTTTCCCGCACGGGAAGATATGGTGCCTGTGCGGCTTACCTGGTATGACGGAGGAATGCGGCCTCCGCGGCTGCCCGGTATTGAGAATGGTGTGCAGCTTGGAGCAGGTGGTGTATTGTATGTTGGCACCGAAGGAATGATTCTTGGAAACCGGATATTGCCCGATTCATTGCGCGATTCCTACCAGAGACCCGAACCGCATATCGAATCATCACCCGGCCACCATGAAGAATGGATTCAGGCCTGCAAGGGTGGTGAACCGGCAGGATCAAACTTCGACTGGGCCGGACCGCTTACCGAAACAGTTCTGCTTGGCAACATTGCCCTGAGACCCGAATTAAGGGAAAAACTGAGTTACCGGACCCTTGATTTTGATCCTGAAAATTTAAGTTTTCCCGATATGCCCGAAGCTGAACAGTTCCTTCATTACCAGTACAGGGAAGGCTGGAAGCTATAGAGGTTCAGCGGATTCAGAATGGGTACAAAGCACAGAATACATTCCGGCAGATACTTGTGGTGAATATTCATGCACCATGTCTACCCGGATGTAAACTTTAAAGATCCTTATGCGGGGCCAGTAATAAGGTATCTGCCAGACAAAATCTCCTGGCGGAATCCTGTTTAGCAATCTGCTTCCCCCCGTCAAACCAGGATTTCCTCAACTCTGCCCGCTACCTCCACGGAGGCATTCCTGCCCGTCCCTGAAAAGATTGTTTTGCCGGCTTTTCTGTCGGTAAGCTTCACGCTGACCAGTGACGACATGCTCTCCTCAATTCTGCCATCCATAAGTCCGCCCACCGGGGAGGCCAGCGAAGTTGCAGTATCTCGTTTTACATTGACCTCAAGAATGTATCTTTTATTCTCAATAACAATCTCCACCTTATCAGCGCCGGCGCTCACCGTTTTCAAGGCCGACCTGTTATAGGTGGTAAAGGTTACCAACCGGTTTTTTATCCATATCCCGGCAATAAATCCCACAAAAAAGCTCCTTAGCCAGGGAATTTTGGCAACCGATATTTTCAGTGAAATTCCGGGCTCTTCAAAATGATTTGACTGAAGCCAAATATATCCTTCCGGGAATGAGGTGCCCCAATCCTTTTCGATATATCCCCTTCCTCCGGCAAAGTCAATGGTTTCTCCGTCATAATCAAGCCTTCCCGATATGGAATGATCCATGCTTACAATACCATGATAGCATTCCATAAAGGGAACGAATGTATAGGGACCCATAATGCCGGGTGAATACCAGGGATTCGGCCAGGGCACATTTCCGGTGAAGTTCAGTCTGCCTTTAAGGCCGGGAAGATCAAGAAGCAGGGATTCGTCTGAAAAATGATTATTGCCGACCGAAATCATGAACCTCCCCGGTGCAGCCCGAAAATCCCCAAAGTCATATTTATGATATTCAGCTGTTTTTTTCCTTCCGTCCAGAACCTGCACGAAGGAGTGCCTGTTGCCCCCATCATCCATGGCAATCCCGGGAATAACCGCAAAAGCGCTGCTTTCATTGCTGTTTAAAAACTTAAAGTACCAGCCTTCAAAATAGCGGCGTTTTTTACCCCATCCCTGGAAACGTATTGGATTAAAAAGGGCTCTTATCTTTTTAACCGGCATCATTCCTTATAAAAATATATGATGTAGTTTTCCGCATCAAGCTTCGTTACCCAATGGGCCACTCCGAGGCTGGAAGCTTTATCTAAAAGGGGGGAAGGCAGGATATCAATTAGCTCACTCATAATCTAAATATTGTTTTAAACCGGTTTTTAAGTACCTGTATAGCTCTTACACAAAGTTAGGATAATTATTTCCAAATTACACCTTCATATGAAAATGGCCGTATAATATCCGTCCGGTTTCCCAATGGGGAAGTAACCGGAACGGTGTAGAATAATTCTACAGATTTCTTCATGATCAAAGCGGCTGGTCTGAAAATTATCTATGGCAAATTAATTGTAAATTTTCATTTTTAATAAAAATTACGGCCGGCTGCCTTAAGCTTCATAAACCCTTATATCAGCCTGCTGTCATTTTGTTATGTTTCATTTAAGAAGTACCGGGTGCAGGAGCTATCCCATCCCTGCATGCGCCTGATGCCGATCATATCCTGCCGGCATCGGCTTATGGCATAATTTTTTCATTATATACAGTCAACTTCATATATAAACTTAAAAACCCGAGTCATGAAAAAACTATTGTTAAAACTATTACCTGCAGTGGGAATGATGTTAATGCTGACCGGCTGTCCCGAGCAGCCGGAAGAGCCGTTCATTGTTGAAAGAAGGCCGCATATAGCAATTCTTGTTGCAGAGGGCTTCCATGACGGAGAAGCCTACATGCCTTATGGTTACATGATAAACCAGGGATTTGAGGTTACGGTTATCGGGCCGGCAATTGGACCCGTACAGGCCTATAACAGCGACTTTACTATAGGAATCCAAAGAACCGTTGAAAATGTTTCGATAGATAACTTTGAAGCATTGATAATACCGGGCGGAAGGGCTCCGGCTGAACTGAGAGAACATCCTGATATCGTGGAATTCGTCAGGGAATTCAACAGGGAGGGAAAGGTTATTGCCGCTATTTGTCACGGCCCTCAGCTGCTTGCAGCGGCAGGTGCCCTTGAAGGTCGGACAATTACCTGTGTGAGTGGCATACAGGAAGAAATGGAAGAGGCAGGTGCAGAGTATGTGGATGAAGAACTGGTAATTGATGAAAATCTTATAACTTCCAGGGTGCCCGGCGATCTTGATGCATTCAGCTTAGCAATAAGTGAGGCGGTAATCGAAGACTTTGACGACTACATGGAAACAGTACTGCCACCTCAGCCCGGAATGTGATTTTTTTGATTACGATCGTCGGGGAAAGTCCGTCAGAGCATTAACCGCGACAAAAAAACAATTGGTCCTCCGCTTCCCGGTGCATGTCATAATATAAATTATTTGATGTAATTTTGCAACTAAATTCCTGAAATCTGCGGCCAGCAAATGCCGGCACTTACGACATTGTTCTGGTCATGATAATATATACCCTGACAGATTAAAAAAATAGCAAAATAACTAAATGGAAAAGATAAAAACCTGGCCGGGGAAACCTTATCCCCTGGGAGCGAAATACGACGGACTGGGGGTGAATTTTGCCTTGTTTTCAGAAAATGCACAAGGAGTGGATCTTTGCCTGTTCGATAATGAAGGTAATGAGACCAACCGGATAAAAGTCATCGAGAGAACCCACAACAGCTGGCATGTATATGTACCCGGCATTAAGCCGGGCCAGCAGTATGGATACCGGGTTCACGGTCCCTATGATCCGGAGAACGGGCACCGGTTCAATCCCAACAAACTGCTGATAGATCCTTACGCAAAAGCACTCAACGGGGTCGGGCGGTGGAATAACGCCCTTTTTGGCTATGAAATAGGGGATGAGAAAGAGGATCTTTCTTTCAGTGAAAGCGACAGCGAGCCATATATGCCCAAATGTATAGTTATTGATGAGGTATTTGACTGGGACGGTGATACTCCGTTAAAAATACCCCTGAATAAGACTATTATTTATGAAACGCACGTCAAGGGTATGACAAAACGCCTTTCAAAGATACCTGAAGAAATTCGGGGGACTTATTCGGGACTGGCGCATCCGGAAATGATCAAATACCTCAAAGACCTGGGAATCAACGCCGTTGAGCTAATGCCGGTACACCAGTTCACAAACGACAAGCACCTGGTTGACAACGGACTTACCAATTACTGGGGGTACAACAGTATCAACTTTTTCTCTCCTCATCCGGCTTATTGCGCAACCGGCTGCCAGGGTGAGCAGGTGAATGAATTCAAGAACATGGTAAAAGAGCTGCACAAGGCCGGAATTGAAGTAATAATTGACGTTGTTTACAACCATACAGGTGAAGGCAGCCAGATGGGACCCACAGTGAGCTTCCGGGGAATTGATAATTCCTCCTATTACAGGCTGGTGGAGGATGACCGCAGGTTCTACATGGATTACACCGGTACGGGAAATACACTGAACTCCGTTCACCCCACCATTCTGAGGCTGATAATGGACAGTCTGCGCTACTGGGTAACCGAAATGCATGTCGATGGTTTCCGTTTCGACCTGGCCACTGCCCTGGCCCGTGAATTCAGCGACGTTGACAAGTGGGGCTCATTCTTTGATGTACTGCACCAGGATCCGGTGCTTTCACAGACCAAGCTTATAGCAGAACCCTGGGATATTGGAGAAAATGGCTATCATGTCGGCAATTTCCCCGCAGGATGGATGGAGTGGAACGGCCGTTACCGGGATACTATCGGTGACTTCTGGAGGGGCGAGGATGAAACACTGCCCGAATTCGCCAACCGCATTACCGGCAGCTCCGACCTTTATCTGGACGACTGGCGCAGACCGGTGGCCAGCATAAACTTCATTACCGCTCATGACGGTTTCACCCTGCGTGACCTGGTATCTTACAACCAAAAGCACAACGAAGCCAACAAGGAGGATAACAGGGACGGCGAAAGCCATAACCGCTCATGGAACTGTGGGGTGGAAGGCGAAACCGATGATGAAAACATAATAAGACTCCGCAAAAAACAGATGCGGAATCTACTTACCACCCTGTTCCTTTCGCAGGGCATACCCATGATGCTGGCAGGCGATGAAAGAGGGCAAACCAAAAAGGGGAACAATAATACTTATTGCCATGACAACGAACTGACATGGATTGACTGGGAAAACACAGACGAAGAACTTTTGGAGTTCGTATCCCGTCTTATCAAATTCAGGCTGAATCATCCGGTATTCTGCAGAACAAAGTGGTTTAAGGATGAACGGCTCAAGGGCAGGCATGTCAAAGATATAGAATGGTTTCTTCCGGAAGGTAACACGATGAGCGAGGAGGACTGGAATACAGCCACCGCCAAATCGGTGGGAGTTTTTCTTGCAGGAGAAGGTATTCACAGCAGAGACAATACCGGGAATCTGATAACTGACGACAGCTTTTACCTTATGTTCAATGGCAGTGACGACGAGGTGGTTTTCAAGCTGCCGGGAAAGGAATACGGAAACCCGTGGAGAAAAGTAGTCGATACCCATGAGGGATATATTTCCGAAGAAGGCAAGGATGAAAGCGGCGCCAAACAAAATGTTATTGCCGAGCCCCGCTCGGTAGTGCTTTTTAAGCACGTTAATGAACCGCCCCGGGAATAATTTCAGCCTCCGGAACCCTTTCAGTACCGATAATGCACGGATAAAATAACCATACTTAAATGTTATTGCCATGTTAAAAGCGGAAATTGAAAAAAGGGAACTGGGCATGACCCTTCTTCCGGGCACCGGTGCCCGGATGTTGTTCTGGTCGCCGCCTGCCACTGCAGTCTCGATTGAGATTGAAGGAAAAGGTGTGTTCCCTCTTGAAAAAAGAGAGCATGGTTACTGGGAGGGGGTACTGCCGGGAGTTGGAAAGGGCGACAGATACATGGTGGTGATCGGTGATGACAAAAAAATACCCGATCCGGCATCCCTGTCCCAGCCTGACGGGGTGCACAACGCCTCAGAAGTAATTGATACTGCCGATTTCAAAAATAAGAAGGGAGAATGGGAAGGTATTGATCCCGCCGATCTGATAATATATGAACTGCATGCCGGGACCTTTTCCCCGGAAGGAGATTTTCAGGGGATAACCGACAAGCTGGACTACCTCTCTTCGCTGGGCATTAATGCAATAGAGCTCATGCCGGTGGCCAGGTTCCCCGGCTCCCGAAACTGGGGATACGACGGGGTATATCCCTTTGCAGTGCAGGATTCCTATGGCGGACCCGGCGAACTTTCCCGGCTTGTAACCGCCTGTCATAAGAATGGGATAGCCGTGATCCTGGATGTTGTATATAACCATCTCGGGCCCGAAGGCAATTACCTGTCTCTTGCCGCTCCTTACTTCACCGACAAATACCACACTCCCTGGGGAAGTGCAATAAATTTCGACGATGCCTGGTGTAACGGCGTTCGCAGGTATTTTATAGAAAATGCACTTATGTGGCTGAGGGACTTTAACATTGACGGGTTAAGGCTTGATGCCATTCATGCCATCAGGGATTTCGGGGCTTACCATTTCCTGGCCGAACTTTCCGATAGTGTTAAGGAGCTAAATCTGCTTACAGGAAGAAACCATTTTTTGATCGGCGAATCCGACCTTAATGACAACCGGTTTATCACCCCTTCCGGGGAAGGCGGCATAGGGCTCGATTCCCAGTGGTGTGATGAATTCCACCATGCTTTGCACGCGCGACTGACCGGCGAAAGAAACGGCTATTACCATGATTTTGGCAGTACCGACAGTATGGCTGACGCCTTTAACAATGCCTATGTTTATAACGGGAGATACTCACCTTTCAGGAAAAGAATTTTCGGAAGCAGCACCCGGGGTATCCCGGGCAGCAGGTTTGTGGTCTGTACCCAGAACCACGACCAGGTTGGCAACAGGATGCTGGGAGAAAGGCTGAGCTCGCTGGTTGATTTTGAATCACTCAAGCTTGCGGCCGGGGCCATGTTTTTCAGCCCCTTCGTTCCCATGCTTTTCATGGGGGAAGAATACGGCGAAGAGGCTCCCTTCCTTTATTTCACCAGTCACGGCGACAAGGAGCTTATAAAAGCGGTCAGGGAAGGCCGGAAAAAGGAATTCAGCTATTTTGCAGATGACCGGGAGCCGCCCGATGCCCAGTCGGAAGAGACTTTTAAAAACTCAAAGCTGAGATGGGACTTCGCCGGTGATGAGAAAAAGCAAAAACTGCTTGATTATTACAAGAGACTGATCATACTGAAGAAAGAGCACCCCGCCCTGAAACCAGGCAACCGTGATAATGTCAGGGCGGTTGAAGCCTGCGACGGCAAGGCGGTGATCCTGGAAATAGATGCTCCCGGCTTTTTCACCTCACCGGAAGGCCCGCAGGAGATAAGCAGCAATATGGCGGGCGGCGTAAAGGACGAAAAGGGGAGCAGCCATGTGCCGGAAGGCAAGGGTGAACAGGAGCCGGGCAGCGAAGATATTGCAGAGCCGGGGGTTAAGGGCGCCCCGGAAAAGGGGAGTACCCGGGAAAATAAGATCAAATACGAGGGTTGCGGGATCACGGCAATCATGAATTTTTCGGAAAACAGCATCCAGCTGCCCTTTGCCGAAGGACCGGCATCCGGGTGCAGCATACTTATCTATTCGGCCCATACTATCTGGGGAGGAAAGGTCAATGAATTTGCATCGCTTACCGGAAACGACGGAATGATAACAATGGAGCCCAGGTCCATACTGGTATTGTCAGATCTCCAGGCATAACAGGCCCCTTCAACCGGGCAGCCGGCCAATACTGCTCCGCCAGCCTCCTCTGGTGTAACTTGCCGGTATTACTTGTGAAACTTCAGTAATTACCCCGTCAATCTGCCTGCAATTTAATTTCAGAATGATCCACACGATGTAAAAGTATGCCGCTAATTCCTGTGAGAATCTGCCTGAAAGATCCTCAGGAATGTAACCACTCCGTGTTAGCTGTATGCAACCTGCAATAACTTTATAAGCCGGCGAATTTTTAGTAACTTTAAAATAAAAACTTTATGGAGCTCAATACTGAAAATCCGGACGATCTGAAATATAACCCCATATCCAGCTACAGGATCCAGTTCTCCAGATCTTTCACCCTGAATGACCTGGAGAAAAATGCTGATTATTTAAACCTGCTCGGAGTAGCCAGCATTTATGCCTCCCCGGTATTCGCAGCGGTACCGGGCAGTAACCATGGATATGATGCCACCAGTCCGGACATGATAAATCCGGAACTGGGCACTTATGAAGATTTTTCAAGGCTGGCAAGACTGCTCAGGGAAAAAAAGATGGGCTGGATACAGGACATTGTGCCCAATCACATGGCATACAGTTATGAAAATCCCTGGATTTGGGATGTACTTGAAAAAGGACCGGACTCTGAATTTTTCGGTATTTTTGATTTCGAACCCCGGGTGACCAGCGGCCGGGAAAGGATTATGCTGCCCTTTCTTGGGAATGCTCCGGAACAGGTTCTCGAAAACAGGGAACTTCAGCTACTTATTCACCGGGGAAGCCTGGCCCTGAAATATTTTGATAATATCTATCCTGTCAACTTCAAATCATTCAGGTTTATATTCATGCCCCATATTGGCAAGGCTCCTGCCCCCTTGGCGAAAATATGGAAAAAGTTTGACCTGGGCAAAGCGGATATTAAAGGTAAATTCCTCAATGGCCGGTGGGAAGAGGCAAAAAAGGAAATCAATGATCTTGTTAACATCAACGAGAGTATGCGGTCGTACACAAGCTCTATCCTCACAGCCATTAATGACAACCCTCAACTTACCGGTGAGATTGTTTCGGGTCAGCATTATGAGCTGTGCCACTGGAAAGAGACTTCCCAAAGAATTAATTACAGGAGGTTTTTCACTATCAACGATCTGATCTGCCTTCGCATTGAAGACAAAAGGGTATTTGAAAAGCATCACCGCTTTCTGAAGGAGCTGCTTGATGGGGGTTTTATTAATGGACTCCGGGTCGACCATATTGACGGATTGCATAATCCCGGTCAGTATTTAAGAAGACTGCAAACAATGGCAGGCGGGAATACCTATATCATTGCTGAAAAAATACTGGAGCACGGTGAAAATATCCCTTCTTCCTGGCCGGCTGAGGGCACCACGGGTTATGACTTTCTGGCCATGGTAAACAACCTGCTTACACCTGAAAAGAGCTATAATAAATTGCAGCGGCTCTACCGTAACATCACAGGAGA
>PWPZ01000165.1 GCA_003556985.1 Bacteroidota bacterium | reverse complement strand
TAGCCGGGTATGCCCCGGCATACAATGCCTCCAGGCTAAACCCGGTTGAAGCCATAAATCAAACTTTCTGATCCATCCGTGAATTAAAGCTTTTTTTGTCTGCCGTTCTCTTTTAAGCCGGCGTACTTCGGGTGCGGTACTATTCCGGAGCGGCTTTACCCGAGAGGTATTTTGGCATATGTGAATGATATGCGCAAGTTTTCCTGCAGGGCATTTCTCAAACCAGCAAACCATAAAATAGCCGGCCAATTGAAAAATATATCAGCAGGCCCATAAGGTCATTGGAGGTAGTAATAAACGGACCTGTTGCCAGGGCAGGGTCAATTTTAAACTTATCCAGCAGCAGGGGAACCATGGTGCCAAAAAGTGAGGCAAACACTATGACGGAAAAGAGAGCTGAACTCACTGTAAGGGTAAGGGCGAGCGGGCTGTCGACCAGAATATTATAGGTAAGCATTAGTAATGCAAGGGTAAGGCCGTTCAGCAGTGCAACGGAAAATTCCTTAATAAGACGGCTGACGGTTTTCGAAAGCTGAATGCTTTGATTGGCCAGTCCCTGAACAACGATAGACGAAGATTGCACTCCGACGTTTCCGGCTGTTGCTGCAATAAGAGGCATGAAAAAGGCCATTTCGGGGTACACCCCCAGATCCGCCTCAAACAGCCCGATCAACTGGGAAACAATTATTCCACCGGCAAGCCCCACCAACAGCCAGGGCAGTCGTGCCCTTGTCAGTATCCATACCTTATCATACGATTCAATGTCTTCGGAGATACCTGCAATAAGTTGATAATCCCTTTCAGCTTCCTCCCTGATTCTGTCAACCACATCATCAATGGTGATCCTTCCGGCAAGCCTGCCGATCTGATCGACTACCGGCAGGGCAACAAGATCGTACTTATGCATGATATTTGAAACCTCTTCCGACGGTGTATCGGTCCTCACTGAGATAACATCCGTTTTGACCAGATCCTTAATAAATGAGTGCCTTGAACTTAGCAGCAACTTTTTCAGGGAAAGGGTTCCTTTGAGCATGTCATTGTCATCTACCACATAAACAAAGTACACTTCATCAAGCTCTTCGGCCTGCTTCCTCATTTCACGTATGCTGGTAACCACATTCCAGTTTTCATTTACCTTGATAAGCTCCTTGGCCATCAATCCCCCGGCAGTATCCTCTTCATATGACAGCAGATCCACGATATCGCCGGCATGCTCAACGTCCTCTATTTTGGAGAGGATCTCTTCTTTCAGCTCATTGGAGAGTTCTCCCAGCAGGTCGGCCGCATCATCGGTATCCATATAGTTGATCAGCTGACTGGCTATCATGGTGCTGGGAAGTGATTTAATCACTCTTTTTCTGTCGTCTATGTCCAGCTCCGCGAGTACATCTGCTGCCCTTTCATCACCGAGAAGTGCAAACATGAATTCGCCCTGTTCATCATCAAGCCTGGTATAGATTGTTGCAAGATCGGCCGAATGAAGATCTTCAATAAGATGCAAAACAGCATCTATGTTTTCCTGGTCAATATAATTGCCCAGTTGTTCTATAAATTCGCGATTCAGTTCAAATTGCCTGCTCATTGGAAATGTGTATGTTATTTTTTATAATTACCGGGATGTTCAATGACTGTTAATCTGTAAAATTTTTCACGATTGGCTCCCTGCTGTTGATTCAATATAATTGGTGATGTTTGCAAAATCATCAACCGTCAGCTGCTCCGGCCTTTTAGATAAAAGCGGATGCCCGGCCTTCTTTTCCCCTAAAAAAGCCGACAGGGAATTGCGGAGCATTTTCCTTCTCTGGTTAAAGCCGGTTTTTACAATCCTGAAAAACAGCTGCTCATTGCATTCAAGCCGGAAGCCGGTTTTGCGGGTGAGCCTTATCACTGCTGAATTAACCTTTGGCGGGGGTGAAAATACCATCGGGCCAACATTAAAAAGGAATTCCGTGTTATAAAAAGCCTGGAGCAACACGCTTAATATTCCGTAGACTTTTGATCCCGGGGGCGATATTATGCGCATTGCAACTTCTTTATGGAGCATGCAAACCACCTCTTTTACCAGGTGCCGGTTTTCAAGGATTTTGAAAAAGATCTGGCTGGAGATGTTATAGGGAAAATTGCCTATGATGGCAAGTGGAGAGTCATGAACGTCTCCGAGTGGATATTTAATAAAATCCTGTTCTGCTATTTTTTCTGAAATGCCGGGAAAACGTTTTCGCAGGTAATCGGCCGACTCCCTGTCGATTTCCACAAGGGTGATATCAATATTATCCTTTTCAAGCAGGAATTCCGTAAGCATACCGGTTCCCGGTCCTACTTCGATTACATGATCATAATTTTGGATGCTGAGGGAGCTGGTAATTTTTCTTGCAATATTTTTATCGGTAAGAAAATGCTGACCAAGGCTCTTCTTTGGCTTTACGATCATATACAGATTTTAATAGACCGGCATCTGTTCACCGTGGCAGACATTTACCGGTTAAACAAGGTATTTTCAGGGAGAAGGGCGCAGCCCTCAGGCAACCTTTAATTTTTTGAAGTTGACTTTTTCCAGCTTTGCCTGCGCAAATTTGAGATCAACCCGGAGTTCCCGGATTTTTCCTGAAGGCATTTCAAACATGGGATCTATCATTATTGCCTCGCATATAGACCTTAGTCCACGCGCTCCCAGCTTAAACTCAACTGCCTTATCCACAATATATTCCATAACTTCCTCGTCGATCCGCAGATCAATGTCGTCCATTTTAAACAACTTGATATATTGCTTTATAATGGAATTTTTGGGTTCGGTAAGAATGGAGCGAAGGGTATCCCTGTCCAGGGGATTAAGGTATGTGAGCACGGGAAGGCGACCTATTATCTCCGGGATGAGGCCGAAAGATTTCAGATCCTGCGGCGCTATATACTGGAGAAGGTTGGTCCTGTCAATATTTTCCGCCCGGGTAGCTGCCATATAACCTACTACCTGGGTGTTCAGACGGG
>PWPZ01000184.1 GCA_003556985.1 Bacteroidota bacterium | reverse complement strand
GGGAGCGGGGACTGGATGTAGTGATTCGAAGACTTACCCGGCCGGTGCTGGGGATCTGCCTGGGCATGCAGCTTATGTGCAACTTCTCCGAAGAAGGAGGGACCGAATGCCTTGGGATTTTTGATACTGATGTATTAAAGTTTACCAGTGGAAAGGTTCCCCATATGGGATGGAATGCACTTGAAGGGATGAGCGGGCCTCTTTTCCGGAACATGAAGCAGGGAGCTTATGTTTATTATGTTCATTCATATTATGTTCCGGAGAATGAACATACGGTTGCAAGCAGCTTTTATACCCTGAATTTTTCCGGGGCAATGCAACGTGATAATTTTTTTGCCACCCAGTTTCATCCCGAAAAATCAGGCAGCTACGGAGAAATGATACTTAAAAATTTTATTTCATTATGATAGAACTTATTCCTGCGATCGACCTTATGGACGGCAAGTGTGTCCGCCTCAGCAAGGGGGATTTTAGTACCAAAAAGATTTATTCGGCCGATCCTGTCGATATGGCTATGAGATTCGAGGATTACGGATTTAAACGGCTTCACCTGGTTGACCTTGACGGAGCCGGCCGGGGACGGTTGAAGCATCTGAAAATTCTTGAAAAGATTGCGGTGAAGACAGGATTGCAGACCGATTTCGGGGGTGGAGTGCAAAACATGACCGATGTCCGCTCTATTATAAATGCGGGTGCATTTATGGTGTGCATTGGCAGCATGGCAGTAAAAGATGAAGAGGAATTTGACAGGGTACGTGACTATACGGGTCCTGAAAAAATAATACTTGCCGCCGACACAAAAGACGGAGAGCTGGTGATTTCAGGCTGGAAAGAATCAGCTGGTATTGAGATCATTGATTTTATTGAAAAAATGACCGGCAAAGGTATTTCCATGATTTTATGCACCGATGTTAACAAGGACGGCATGCTGCAGGGCACATCCTTAACCCTTTATGAAAGAATCATGGAAAAGTTCCCGGAATTATATCTGATAGCCAGTGGTGGGGTCAGCGGTATAAAGGATATTGAAAACCTTGAAAAAGCTTCAGTTCCCGCCGTTGTGTTCGGGAAAGCCTACTATGAAGGAAAGCTTGAAATCGGGGATTTAAAACAATATTTATAGTTTGAATTTTTCCGGAACAACTGTTTTCTTTAATTACATGCCTGACAAAAAACTGCCTCCGGAATTGAACCTGATATACTGACAACTGAATTATTCTGTAATTATGTTAGCAAAACGGATAATACCCTGTCTGGACGTACTGAATGGGAAAGTAGTAAAAGGAGTCAACTTTATAAACCTTAAAGAGATCGGTGATCCTGTAGATCACGGGGCCTGGTATTCCGAGCAGGGTGCCGATGAGCTTGTTTACCTTGATATTACAGCGACCCATGAGAAAAGAAAGCTTCTGGCCAACCTGGTCAGGAGGATTGCCGAGAATATCAATATCCCTTTTACGGTGGGAGGCGGAGTGAACCACCTCCAGGATGCAGATGCACTTTTAAGCGCAGGGGCTGATAAAATCAGTATCAATTCGGCGGCACTTATGAATCCGGCACTTATCGACCAGATAGCCAAGTCTTTTGGCAGTCAGTTTATCGTAGTGGCCATTGATGCAAAAAAAATTGACGGGAGATGGGTTGTTTACCGCAACGGGGGAAGGATCGCGACCGACCGTGAGTTGTTCGAGTGGGCAAGCGAGGTATGGATGAGGGGTGCCGGTGAGATACTCTTTACATCAATGGATCATGACGGGGTAAAAACCGGTTATGCTTGCAATGAACTTGCCAGGATATCTGATATTCTTCCAATACCGGTCATAGCATCGGGAGGGGCAGGGGCACCGGAACATTTCCTTGACGTGTTTGCCAGGGGTAAAGCGGATGCCGCCCTTGCGGCGAGCGTTTTTCATTACAATGAGATATCAATTCCGGATCTGAAAGGATACCTGAAAAAAAACAAGGTTACGGTTCGAATTTAATCCTGCCTGAGCTCTTGTCACTTTTAATGTGACCGGTAAGGAATTTCAGGGCTGCACGATCTTATAGATTTGAGATGTAAGCTAATAGTAAAATTTACCGAACTTAAATTATGCTTGAAAAAATTGATTTTGCAAAGGGCGGGGGACTGGTTCCCGTTGTTGTTCAGGACGCCGATACCTTGAAAGTACTCATGCTGGGCTATATGAACAGAGAGGCTTTGGAAATTACCCGGAAAAGTGGCCGGGCCACCTTTTTTAGCAGGTCAAGGAATGAATTGTGGGAAAAGGGGGAAACCAGTGGTAACTGGCTGGAGGTAAGGGATGTGTCGGCCGACTGTGATAATGATACCCTGCTTCTCAAGGTCATTCCGAAAGGGCCTGTTTGCCATACCGGAAATGATACCTGCTTTAATGAGCAAAACCGGTATGATCTTTCTTTTTTGAAAAAGCTGGATGATATTATAGGCGAAAGGAAAAGAGAGCTTCCTGAAAATTCATATACCACATCTTTATTCAGGGCCGGAGTAAATAAAGTCGCGCAGAAAGTAGGGGAGGAGGCTGTTGAGCTGATTCTGGAAGCAAAGGATGATAACGACGATCTGTTTCTCAATGAGGGGGCTGATCTGGTATATCATCTGCTTGTACTGCTGCACCATAAGGGTCATTCATTGAACGATATTGTATCGGTGCTGGAAAAGCGGCATTCCTGAAACCCTTTTTGTTCCTGTCCTTTACCGGTATCCGGCTAATTCTTTATCCTTCTTTAACGGTGCCCTTGTGCAGATACCGGGCTGATCGTTTTTTATCCTTCCGGAGGTACTCTGCCGGTCTTCCAATAACCAGCTCTTCATACATCTTTAAGGGTAACCTGCCGGTATCTGAATGACCGGTTATTCATTTTTTACCTTTTCCTGTATCAGACAGATAATTTCTTCTTTTCTTCAACCGTAACTTTGCCGGTATCTGAATGACCTGTTTATCGTTCTTGTTCATCCTTGTTTAACGTTACCCAGTGCCGG
>PWPZ01000041.1 GCA_003556985.1 Bacteroidota bacterium | reverse complement strand
TGTTTTCATGTGTACCAAAGTTGATGACGAACTCCCGGAGCCAGGCGACAAAATTGCCGGGGTTGCAGTTCCCGGCAACTCCCTCTCTTCAACAAATCGGGTGAACAACGAAGAATATGAGCTTTCAGCAGGTCCTGTCCCGGATGCCTCTGAAGGTTTGGCTGCCCCCTCTTCATACTCCACAGCCACTGATGACAGCTCAAATCAAGCCGCCACCGGTATTCCTGATAATCCTGCTCAGTCCGGATCAACGACACCGGAAAATGAAGTATCGGAAATATTCTTCATAGTCGAAGAAATGCCCGATTTTCAATCCGGAGGTCAGGATGCTTTCCGGCGATACATTGCCGAGAACCTTCGCTATCCGCAAACTGCTGCACAAAATGGTATCCAGGGCAGGGTATTTGTACAGTTTGTAGTAAAATCCGACGGAAGTGTGGCAGATGCCCGTATTGTGAGAGGTGTCGATTCGGCGCTGGACCGGGAAGCAATCAGGGTAGTAATGTCCTCCCCTTCGTGGAATCCGGGCAGGCAAAGAGGCCAGGCTGTTGATGTAGCCTTCACCTTCCCGATAAATTTTGTACTTCGTGAGGGTTGACAGGACAAAGTTTAACGGAATATTGTCGCACTCCAAAGACTATTGGCGGTAAACTTCCAGGAATCTGAATCACGCGAGCTTCAGTCAGATACAGAAAAAAACCTTGTAGCTTTTTTTTCTGATCCCGATTATTTAATTTTCCGGTAAAAACAAAATATTGCTCGAAAAACTCACCAGCTGGCTGGAATCGATTGCGCAACCCTGTTTTTATAAGGCATTCATCGGTATTGAATGCCCGGGATGCGGGATGCAGAGATCATTTATTGAGCTGCTCAGAGGAAATATTGCCGAATCACTAATCCTCTATCCGGCTTTGTTTACCACTATCCTGCTTGTTTTGCTTCTTTTTATCCATCTGATCTTCAAACTGGAGAAAGGAGCCCTGATGCTTAAAATAATATTTATAATTAATGCCGGTATTATGGTTTTACACTATATTTATAGGATATTAACCCCCTAAAAATTTTAAGTTATGAGTGAAACAACTATTCCTCCCGAAAAAAACCTCTCTCATGCAGAAAAAGAACTTATAAAAGAACCGGTTCCCAATGCAACCGCTGTGCTTGTTGTGGGTATCCTTTCAATTATCTTTTGCTGGTGTTTGGGGTTTATAGGATTGATACTGGGTGTTGTTGGACTGATACTGGGTTCCAAATCAAAAAAACTCTACAGTGAAGATCCCAACAGGTATTCTGTTTCCTCCTATAAAAACCTTAACGCCGGATACGTTTGTGCTTTAATAGGAACAATTTTGTCAGGATTGTACGTCCTTCTTATTGTGATCGGACTCATTATAGGAACCAGCGTTTTACCGTTCCTTCCCCTGGAAGATATTTTCAGAAATTATTAATTTGTCTTATAGGGTTGCCAGACTTGATAATTTATGATGAAGGAAGAGCTAATACGAACCTTTACCCGGCTGGGGATTTTTCTGCAGCAATTCAGTAACCCGGAAAAGCCAACCAGGCATTCAGAATCATGGCTGGAAGAACTCAACCTAAAGTTCTTCCAGCAATTTGAGAGAGTGATTGAAAGCAGTCACATCCATAATCCATGGTTCACAGAAAATAATGTGCGTCTTGCACTGGGCAGTATTGGAAAATCATTGAGTCCTGAAAAACTTGCCGACTGGCTCAGCCGTTATAATTTGCCTGCTGCCCGGAAAAAACCCGCAACAGTTGCCGTTATAATGGCAGGTAACATCCCGCTGGTAGGGTTTCATGATATAATGTGTGTTTTGATTTCCGGTCATAATCTTCTTGCAAAATTGTCAGTCAAGGATGAGCACCTTCCGGTAATGATCGGTGAAGTGCTCGGATTTCTTTACGGTGATTTTGCCGGCAGGATAAGATTTGAGGAAGGCCGGCTCAAAAATTTCAATGCAGTTATCGCCACCGGAGGAGACAATACTTCCAGGTACTTTGAGTACTATTTCGGAAAATATCCCAATATTATCAGGAAAAACCGTAATTCAGCAGCAATTCTGGATGGCTCGGAATCGCCGCAGGAGCTCCGGCAACTGGCTGATGATATTTTCAGGTATTTCGGACTCGGATGCCGGAATGTTTCCAGGTTATTTATACCGGTCGACTATGATTTCTCAAGTATGATTGAAACATTCGAAACCTACAGGCATTATGCCGATCACAACCAGTGGGCCAATAACTATGAATATCAGAGAGCACTTCATCTCATTGATCAGATTCCGCATCTTGACACCGGGTTCCTTATCTTAAGGGAAGAGAATTCATTTGCCTCACCTATTTCGGTTATTAACTACCAGAGGACCGGTAACACCTCCGAAGCCCTTGAAATTGCCGGCAGAGAGATTGAAAAGCTGCAATGTCTGGCCGGCAAACCGGGTCTGGCGGAAAATATCATTCCTTTTGGTAAAACACAGGAACCTGATCTTGATGAATATGCCGACAATACAGATACCATGGAATTCTTATTAAAGCTTTAATGGCTTATGATTTTCAGATTCAGAATTATCGGTACGGGAAATGAACCCTTTTACAGGGATTTTGAAATCAGGGATGATCAGACCTTTTATGATTTTCATGTTGCAATCCAAAATGAGCTTGGTTACGATAAAAATCAACTGGCATCCTTTTTCCTTGCCAGCAACAAATGGGAAAAAGGTCTTGAAATAAATTTGACTGATATGACGGAAGACACCTTCACCCCGGTAATAGTAATGGAAAGAACACAACTTTGCGAATTGATTTCCCAAAAAAGCCGGCGTCTTCTATATGTCTTTGACTTTTTCTCCGACCGGGCATTCTTTATTGAGCTTACTTCAATAACACAACCCGGGGAAAATTTAACCTATCCCCGCTGTATCGCCGGAAAGGGTAACCCTCCCGAACAAATTACAATACAAACCCCTGATAAACCCGATAACTGATTTGATGAAGGATAATCTTCGGGCAGATAAGGAATCCCGGCCCTGTCTGGTAGTAATAACAGGACCTACAGGAGTCGGAAAAACCCGCATTTGCACCCGCCTGGCCGAACAATATAAAGCTCCCGTAATATCGGCCGATTCCCGCCAGATGTACAGGGAAATGAAAACGGGTACTGCCGTACCCGCAGCTGATGAGCTGGAAAGGGTAAAGCATTATTTTATAGGCAACCTGTCTATCCACGATTATTATAACGCAAGTATGTTTGAGGCCGAAGTCCTTGCCCTGCTTGAGGAGATATTTAATAAAACCAGGCTTGTTTTTATGGCCGGAGGTTCAGGCCTTTATATAGATGCCGTAACCAGGGGAATTGATGATCTGCCTGCCGTCGATCCTGTATTGCGAAAAGACCTTGCAGCAAAATATCACTCCAGGGGAATTACCTGGTTGCGCCAGCTACTTAAACAATTGGACCCCGCCCATTATAAGACCGTAGATCTGAAAAATCCGAACCGGATACTGAAAGCTGTGGAAATAAGCATTATGACCGGCAAACCCTATTCTACATTCCTGCACAGGAAAAGAAAAGAAAGAAATTTCGGTATCGTGAAAATAGGTCTTACCATGGATCGACAAGAGCTATATGAAAAAATTAACAAACGGGTCGACGAGATGATGGAACAGGGACTGCTGGAAGAAGCAAAAGACCTCTTCAGGTTCAGGCATCTGAATGCCCTGAATACAGTTGGATACAAAGAACTTTTCAGCTATTTTGAGGGAGCCGTCAGTCTTGAAAAGGCCATTGAGCTTATAAAGCGTAACAGCCGCCGTTATGCTAAACGACAACTCACCTGGCTGGCAAGAGACCCGGAAATCGATTGGTTCAATCCTGCCGACCGCAGAGGTATAATAGCCTGTATAGAAAAACATACAGGCAGTGGGGCTTGATGATCCATGTGCCATGCTACTCCCGGTCCACGGTTGACAAGAAAAATGAGTGGTTCAGGAATTTTAACCATTGTTAAACAATTTGCTAACTATAATACTTGATAAAAATGCATAAAGCAAGCCCTAAAGGCCGGTTCACAATCAGGGTTTACGGACTGCTGATAAGTGACAGACAGGAAATACTGCTGAGTGATGAATACAGATACAACATGCAAATGACAAAATTCCCCGGCGGCGGACTAAAGTTTGGTGAAGGTCCGGAGGATTGTCTGCGGCGGGAGGCACTCGAGGAATTTGGCCAGCCTGCAGAGATCACAGATCATTTCTATACCACCGGTTTTTATCAGAAAGCAATGTTTTTCGAGAACCTTCAACTTATAAGTATCTATTACCGGATAAGATTAAAAGATACCCTGTCATTCCCTGTTTCCGTCAAGCCATTTGATTTTGACCGCGAAACGGATGGCAGCCAGTCTTTTAGATGGAAAAGCCTGGATAAGCTTAAAATATCTGACCTGAGTTTTCCGGTCGATAAACATGTTGCAGGATTGCTTATAAAGAACAGGGAAATCTGGACTGGTTAGTTATTCGCAGATATCCTTTCTGTAAGTTCGGGAGACTGCATTATTTTTCAGGTATTAAGGTGGCGGGAGGCATACCGGTATGCCGGAAATCCGAATCAAAAAATTCTGCCCGATTGCCGGATATCTTATTCCCCTTCATCCTTTTCGCTTATTTCGATCCTCACGGCATAGTCTTTAGGTTTAATGTCATACTCGAAATAAATGGCATATTGCCGTGTTATCTCTGCGCCAAAAAACAAAATAATGGAAGAATAAAAGACCCATAGCAGGAATATTACAACCGAACCGGCAGCACCGTACATTACTCCTATGTCGGCTATTCCAAGTATCAGGCCGATCACATACCTTCCGGCCACAAAAAGTACTGCAGTTAATATTGCCCCAACCCAGGTTACATTCCACCTGATCCGGGTATCAGGCAAATACCTGTAAATAAGGGCAAAAATCAGTGTCAGCACCCCGAATAAAAGAATTATATTGATCACCTTTATCAGTATCATCGCGTATTCGTCAATATACCCGGCGAGGAAATCACCAAAAAATGATAATGCTGCATCAACAATTAATAATACCAATAGTATAAAGCCTATACTTAGTATCAGGCCGAATGAGAGCAGCCTGTCTTTAAGTGCCTTTAAAACGTTGCTCTTGGGTTTTGCCCTTACCCTCCAAATGAAGTTAAGTGAATTTTGAAGGATCGTAAAGAATGTTGTGGATGCAATCAGGAAAACTACCAGACCTATTATCGTTCCCAGCATATTCCTGTCGGTTTCCCGGAAATTCTCAACAATAGTTTCAATGAATTCCGATCCATCTTCTCCTATAGTCAATTCAATTTCATTATAGATCCTCCGGGTGATTTCTTCCTCTCCAAGTATGATACCCAGAAGGGATGTAATTATTATGAAAATGGGAGCAATGGCAAAAATGGTAAAAAATGCCGTAGTTCCCGCCAATTTGACGGGATCATCCTTTTTGTACTGATTAAAGGAGCGAACAACAATTTTGCGTACAGCAAGAAGATATTTCTTCATAAAAGGATTTCAGGCAATCCCTAAAAATCAAAAACAATACCATTAATGAACCTTTTGGGACCGATCCTGTAAAGCATTTC
The DNA here is from genome assembly GCA_003556985.1 of Bacteroidota bacterium. Classification (GTDB taxonomy): domain Bacteria; phylum Bacteroidota; class Bacteroidia; order Bacteroidales; family PUMT01; genus PXAP01. Next base: position 6,253 of record PWPZ01000041.1, on the reverse strand, counting down.
GAATAATCCCGTTTTAACTGTTAATAATGATCTGCCTGGTTTGGAATTCTTACAAAACAGGGTAAAAAACCGGACCAGGTGACTTAGGGGCAGGAGGAAAACTGTAGACTTTTTACCCGGTTTTGAGTACTAAGATGATTGGAAGAAAGTTTTTAACGGCATTATCCGGCCCTACTCATATTGCTGATAATCTGATTGATACTAACCATGAATGCCCCCTTGTTGAAGAACGCGATAAACTTGGCATGAATTTCGGCGATTATAGCCTGTATACTATAAATCCAGAGTGATATTACTCGAAAAATTTAAATTATAAAGTTATGGATGATCTTAGAATTAAAGGAAACTGGAATCAAATTAAAGGCAAGCTCAAACAAAATTATGCAAATCTGACCGATGATGATCTGACTTATGTTGAAGGTAAGGAAGATGAACTTCTGGGCAAGCTGCAGGAAAAAACCGGCAAATCAAAAGATGAGCTGAAAAAGGAAATAAACAAAATGTGATCCTGAGGGGCTTACTTTATGTAAGGAGGTTTGCTTTTGATCGCCTTTGCTTACTTTGTGGGCCCCTTTTATTCACCTGCTCATGGTAATTACGGTAATTTACATTATCGTTTCGGTTATCAGGGGAAGAGGCTGGTGAATAAAGCAGGGGGATCCATGGGTTAGAAATACGGGATTTCAATTACCTGCAAGATGTAACACATTGATTATTAATTTTATTAACATACTTTATTCACATGAATCGTCCATGATAATATTTTCAATATCCTCACAAAATAAAATGAAAATATTGTCATGGTAAGATACATCAGGCCAACTAATTAAATTAAATATTTACTGATGAAACCCGCATCAGCCTTCGGCAGACAAAATAATATGAATAAACCATGCGGGTTCCATCGGGTTTGAAAAACTGATGATTCTTTGTCTTCACAATGTAATTAACTTATTATTAATTTGTTTAACCTATTTTATACAGATGAAAATGGAAAAAACAAAGGTTCTGGCAGTTCTTATTTCTATCATGATCATGTTTACAGGGTGTCAGGTACTTGAAGGCATATTTGAGGCCGGGTTCTGGGTTGGCCTGATTGCAGCAGCTGTAATCGCCCTTGTGATTTTTATTATCGTTAAATTTTTCAAGGGTATCTCAAAATAGTCTGAAATAAACAGTTTTAGTTAATTAACTTAAAAAGAATTTCGTTATGAGAATAGCAGGAATAATATTACTGGTACTTGGACTTATTGGAATAATAGCATTCGGTATTCAGGCGATCCAGGAATCCGAATCAGTGTCCTTTCTCGGGATTGATATAGTAGCCTCATCGGCTAACTGGACTCCGGTGATTATCAGCGGTGTCGTGCTTATTATAGGATTAGTTATGATGAGCTTTGCCAATAAACAAACAGCTTAGAAATACCGGCCGCCTTGGCACAATTGCATTGCCCGCCAAATAATGAAATTAAGGTTTAAATGCAGGCGAAACCTTGGAATTGTGGACTTTTTCCCCATTAACGGTAAGGATCGTACAGGGAATAATGCATTAACTCCTTTTGACTGAAAAATTGCTTTGGATTAGAGCATTTTGGACAATCCTGTAATTTCAGCTGTCAGATCCTCAATTCCCCGTGCCATTGAATCCCAGGAAAATCGCCTCTTTTTTTCCGACCTTATATTTTCAGCAAATTCGGCCTCCCGGTTATTTTCAAAAAAATCGGCTATTGCCGCTGCTATTTCATCCGGGTCCTTTTCGCATACGTAACCTGTAACTCCGTGCGACACCACCTCCTTTAACCCGCCCACATTGGTCACAACCACCGGTTTGTTAAAATGGTAGGCGATCTGGGTAACGCCGCTCTGGGTGGCCGACAGATACGGCAGGACAACCAGATCGGATGCAGCAAAATAACAGGAAACCTCCTCCCGGGGTACAAAACTGCGGGTAAACACTATCTTTTCACCAAGCCCCCTTTCCTCAGCCATATCAAGGTACTTTTTCTCATTTTCATAGAACTCACCGGCAACGAGAAGCTTTAAATTTAAATGGCTTAACCGGGGACTTGAAAAGGTTTCTATCAGAAGATCCAGTCCTTTGTAGGACCTGATTATTCCAAAAAAAAGCAGATGGTTTTGCTCCGTATCAAGATCAAGATAATCAATGGCATCCTTTCTGGATACAGATTCGCCGAATATATCATATACAGGATGAGGTATCTGTTTTGCCGGTTTGTTGATTCCCAGGTTTTCCAGCTCATCCTGTACCGCTGATGACATGGTGATAAAACCATCGCACGATTTAAGGAAATATTTGTTAAGCCATTTCCCTCCAATCATGGTTTCATGAGGCTTAATGTTGTGAAGCACTCCGATAACAGTGGTGTTTATCCTTCTTTTTACTCCCCTGATTATGCTTCCCAGCGCGGGAGCAAAAAAAGGCATCCAGTAATGCACAATTATGCAGTCAGGCTTTGCCTTTGCTATTCTCCCGGCAGTTGTATGCCAGCTCAGTGGGTTTATGGTATTAATCAAGCGCTCCGATTCAGTGCTGACCTTTGGTCCATCCTTTTCAAACTGCGATTTACCGGGAAAAAGAAGCGAAGGATATTGTAACGAAAAGCCGGTGATGCCGACATCATGATTTTTGCCGAGGGCGCTAAATAAAGAATCGTTAAAATTAGCTATACCGCCTCTGAAAGGATAAGAAGGGCCGACAAGATTTATCTTAAATGGCTATACTTTAATTTTGTTTTCTATTTCGTACAAATTTTTTGTAGGAGAATCCCTTGATATCATTTCACCAAGAAATCCTGCCAGGAACAATAAGGTTCCGATTATCATTGCAGTCAGCGACAAATAGAAATAGGGGCTGTCTGTTACAAGAGGCGTCCTGACTCCCTGCCTGAGGTGTACTATTTTCATAATACCAAGGTATAAGGCCGAAATCAAACCCAGAATAAATACCAGGGTACCTATCCCTCCGAAAAAATGCATGGGTCTTTTTCCGAATCTTGAAACAAATGAGAGCGACATGAGGTCAAGGAACCCGTTAATAAACCGTTCAAATCCGAATTTGGTGACTCCGTATTTACGCTTACTGTGCTTTACGACTTTTTCACCAATTTTGGTGTATCCGGCGTTCTTTACAAGAATAGGGATATATCTGTGCATTTCTCCGTATACCTCAATTCTTTTAACAACTTCCTTCCTGTAAGCCTTGAGTCCGCAATTAAAATCATGCAATCCGATACCGGTTACCATCCTTGCAGTAAAATTGAAAAACCGGCTGGGAATTGTCTTGCCTGCCGGATCTCTTCTGTCTTTTTTCCATCCCGAAACCAGATCATAGCCCTCCTTTTTTATCATGTCATATAATTCCGGAATTTCATTGGGATCATCCTGCAGATCGGCGTCCATAGTAATTACAACATCGCCCCGGGATACTCCGAACCCGGAATAAAGGGCCGCCGATTTTCCGTAATTACGTCTGAAGCGTAAAGCTTTCAGCGATCCATGGAGGGATGAAAGATCTTCAATAATATTCCAGGAATTATCGGTACTGCCGTCATCAATCAATATTATTTCATAGGAATAGGAATTCTCATTCATTACCTTTACAATCCTTTCAGTCAGTTCTCCAAGAGAGTCCTCTTCATTATATAGCGGTACTACAACAGATATATCCATAGGTTGATTAACCTTCACAAAATTATTCCCTTTCCAGGGGATTACCTTCTTTCTTTAAAAATATTGAAGTGATAAGGGAAAATATAAATCCAATAAATACGCTTCCCGCAAATCCCGATAAAGATAAAATAGCCGGACTTGCAAACCGTTCTGCCATATTCATGGCCATATCAATCTGATCATCGCTCAGACCCGATTCATACATCGCCATTTCCCTCATGGTCATCATCCTGTCCATAAGTCCCGGATCGATAACTGTGAACAACGCAAGAGTAAAAAAAGCAGTTATTACGCTTGCGAATAACACGGTAAGAGTACCTGTTCCCAGAGCGCGTCCGTAACTGATATAGCCGCCCTGTTCCTGATCGCGGTATGTTCTGGTTGCCAGTACGATGCCCCCAATCATAATAATATACGACACATAACCCAGGGTCTGGTTGAAAGATGCATCAAACATCCACAGAACAAGGCTGTAAATAACAAGTGCCAGTCCGAGCATGACACCGTAATTAATAGTGCTTTTTAAAAAAGATGGTTTTTTATTCTGTTCCATTTTCTTAATTTTGTTGTATGAGGAACAAATATATTGGTTTTTTCACAATATAAAGGTGTCGGAATTGGAAAACTATCAGGATTATCTTATCTTTGCTAACGGGTAAGTCTTATACGGCCAGCTCCTGTTGAACTCCCCCAGGTCCGGAAGGAAGCAAGGGTAAACGGTTGAGCGGCGCGATATAAGTAGCTTACCCACTTTTTTTTTCAACCTTTCCCTGCAAATCTGCCAATAGTCAAAAACAGGTCATGGCAAGATGCATCAAAACAACTAATCAGATAAAATAACATAAAACATTCACTCATGAAGTTCTTTTTAGATACCGCAAATATTGAACAGATCAAAACAGCCCATGAGATGGGCATAATTGACGGAGTCACTACCAACCCCTCATTAATGGCCAGAGAAGGCATCAGGGGAGAAGAAAACATACTGGCCCATTATGTAAGAATATGTGAAATTGTAGAAGGAGATGTAAGTGCGGAAGTAATATCAACCGACTTTGCCGGCATGATAACCGAGGGAGAAAAACTCGCTGCCCTTCATAAGCAGATCGTGGTAAAGATCCCTGTAATGGAAAGCGGAATCAGGGCTATCAGCTATCTGACAGGTAAGGGAATAAGAACCAACTGCACACTCATATTCAATCCCGGCCAGGCACTTCTTGCTGCAAAGGCCGGTGCCAGTTACGTATCTCCTTTTATAGGACGGCTTGACGATATAGGTGAAGATGGCATGGATCTTATAGAAAGGCTCGTCCATATTTTTGAGTTATATGGTATGGAAACGGAGATCATAGCCGCTTCCATCAGGGGCACCGGCCATATTATCAAATGTATGGAAGCCGGTGTGGACGTTGCAACCTGCCCTCTTGATGCAATAACAGGGCTCCTTAACCATCCCCTTACTGATGCCGGCCTGGAGAAGTTTCTTTCGGATCATCGTAAACTGAACGGTTAAAAACGCAGGTTATGCTTTTAAAAATTCATCCCGAAAACCCAAGTCCCCGCTCCATCAGGAAAGTAGTTGATATATTGCATGACGGGGGACTGATTATTTATCCTACCGATACCGTTTATGGCATCGGTTGTGATATATTCAACTCCAGGGCAGTTGAGAAAGTGGCCAGGTTAAAGGGAGTCAAGGTAAAAGATGCCGATTTCTCATTTATCTGTCACGATTTCTCACATCTTTCAGATTATACCCGGCCCATAGGAAGTTCCTATTTCAAGCTTATCAGCAAGAATCTGCCCGGTCCTTTCACTTTCATTCTGCCCGCAAGCAACAATGTCCCCAAGCTGTTCAAAAACAAGAAAAAAACGGTGGGAATCCGTATTCCCGACCATTCAATTATCCTTGAAATAGTAAGGAACTTCGGACGTCCCATCCTTACCACGTCAATCCATGACGATGACAGGGTTCTTGAATATACAACGGATCCTGAACTTATCCATGAAAAATTCAAGGGTCAGGTCGACGCTGTAATAGATGGCGGTTACGGCAAAAACACTCCGTCAACCGTGGTTGACTGCACAGGCGACGAGCCTCTGATCATGCGTCAGGGACTTGGTGAGTTAAAACTCTGAGGCAATAACTCCAGCAGGTAACTGCCTTGAAAATAATTAGTTATTTTTTCCAAAAAGAGGGTAAAAACAGAACAAGTACCGTAAATAGCTCCAGTCTTCCCAGCAACATCAAAAAAGAGAGGAACCATTTTCCCAAATCCGGGAAATGAGCAAAATTTTCTACCGGTCCAACCATACCGATACCGGGACCAATATTTCCCAGGCACGCGGCCGCTGCACCAATTGAGGTATCCATGCCGTATCCCATTGAGGATATTAAAACCACGCTGACTGCAATAATCAGAATATATATAAAACCAAAAGCAATCACATTGCCGGTTATAATACGGGATACCGGATGGTTATTAAGCTTTACCGGTATAACGGCATTCGGGTATATCAGCCTTTTGATCTCAAGATGTGAGTTTTTGAGAATGAGCAGAAC
>PWPZ01000101.1 GCA_003556985.1 Bacteroidota bacterium | reverse complement strand
CCTAACCCGTCTTCATCGGTGCCGAAATTTATTATTATACCTTCTTCACCCGGAAGGGGCAGGGGAGTGGAAAATCCGAGAAAAATAATAATGAGAGCCACAACCACGTGAAAAACCGCAGTTCCGATGATACCCCGTTTATTTTTCTCCATAAATTCCCACATATGGCTTGCTTATCTGGCGCTCGTAGCTAATATTAATCTGTACCTGTTATCCTTGGCTATATTCATGACATTTACCACTTGCTCCATGGGTACGCTGCGGTCCACATGCAGTGATATGGTCGGTTCCTCTTCGCCTGCAAGTCTTTCCTGCAAAACCCGTTCCAAATCGCTAATTTCTACCGGGGAAGTTTCTACGAAATATTCAAAGTTCCTGGTAATGGAAACGGTGGTGATGGGATTCGACAAAGCCTGATGAGCACTCTGCGGCAACAGCAACTTAAGGGCATTTGGTGCTATCAGGGTTGATGTAATCATGAAAAATATGAGCAACAGGAAAACTATGTCTGTCATTCCCGACATACTGAATCCGGATTGTATCTTGTTTCTGGTTCGCAATGACATCTTTATCGGTTTTTAATGGTTGTTGCCTCTATTTTACCGGTTCATTAAGCAGATCCATAAATTCAGTGGTGCTGGCTTCAAGTGAAAAAACAACTTTTTCAACTTTTGCCACCAGGGCATTATATGCAAGATATGCTACAATCCCTACCATCAGGCCCGTCATGGTGGTTATCATGGCTGTATAAATACCATTCGAAAGGAGGGCAACATCAATATTTGCCCCTGCATTGGACATGTCATAAAATGCACGTATCATTCCCATTACGGTTCCCAGGAACCCGATCATGGGAGCGGCACCTGCAACCGTAGCCAGAAAGGGGAGTCCTTTTTCAAGCTTGTATATTTCAAGCTTACCAACATTTTCCACTGCGGCATTTATATCATTGAGAGGACGGCCTATCCGGCTTACCCCTTTTTCTATCATTTTAGCTACCGGATTTTCGGACGACTGGCACAGGGCTATGGCCGATTCAAGTTTGTCGTCGTGGATGTAATCCTTTATTTTATTCATAAAATTGAGATCCACCTTTTCAGCTTTTTTGATAGCGAAATACCGTTCAAAAAATATGTATACCGCAATTATGGAAAGGATTATGATCGGGATCATGACCCATCCTCCCTTGAATGCCAGCTCCCAGTATGACATTGTAAGTTCTCCCTGCTCCTGCAACGGCTCAAGGTCATTCAGATTGTCGGAAACATTGATCTGAAGTAATAATAATTTGCTCATATTTGTTAGTAATTGAAATTTTGTTTAACCGATTAGATAACTTGAAACTGATATTAAATATTGCCTGATTAACCCTTCAATATTGCTTCGTAAAATTACATTATTCCTTTTACCGGCAAAAATTAAAATGATTATTTTTCCGGTCACTCATTTTCATCTGAGGCGGGGGGAAAGACTCTTTTCCAGTACCGGCTTACCAGCTCATCGAAACTATTGAAATCCTCGCGGTAGAAAAGACCCACCCCCTGTGTATATGGAGAAAGATCAAGCCTTACGAGGTCGTCGTTTGCCCTTGTAAAGGCCTTGAGCCGTAATTTGCCGCTCCGGTTCAGTTTTATGTCTACGTCAAAATCGCCTACAATGTTACTGGTGTTGGTCTGCCGGCCACCTACATCAACATGCCCGTTTATGCTGACCCTGTCGTTGAATACCTGCGTAGACATTGCAAGTTCAACTTCATCGTGCGACAGTTCGTCCCCTGGTCTCCAGTTGATGCCGAAGTCAACATCACGGCTTAGCTGAGAAAGCCAGTTACTCAGCTGGTTTGAAAAGAACTCGCTTACAGTGGTTATACTGGCATCGGTGGCACTCGTGCCGAAACCGGACCTTCTTCCCTGCATCCCGGCCATATCCTGATCGGGAAGGAAACTGTTTATTACAAGCAGGGCCAGGAATTGCTCATTAATTTTTTCTTCGGTATTTAAAATACCATGAACACGCTGACGTATTTCCGGATCGGCTGTAGGAAGCTCAATTCCAAAACCTATTTCCGGGGTCATGAGTTTTTCTTTCATGATAATCTGGCATTCAACGGGAATGCGCCTTGTGAGCCTTTCATCACCACCATTATATGCAGGTAACAGTCGGCCGGGCGAAGTTCTGAGCCTGTAAACAGCTCTCAGGTCGACATTGGCATCATACGGATCGCCGCTCCAGTATATTCTGCTGCCCCTTTCAATATCGAATCTTTTATTGATGACATTCTGAAGGGTAAACAGGTAGTCTCCCTGTTCTATGATATATTCTCCCAGCATGCTGAACTCGCCGGTGGTATTTATATCCATTTTGAATGAGCCGCTTCCGCTTCCGCGTATTATATCGCCTATTTTTGAGTCAAAAATGATTTGCACCTCGGCATCAGGAGTCACATCCAGGTCAAGGCTGAGTTGTATTCCCGCCATGGCGGACTGATAATTTCTGCCGTACTGATCGTCATCGCCCGTTTCTTCTTCAGCACCCGGGGAAGGGCTCCTGAAAGTAAGAAAATGCAGATCGTCTATCTCACTGTTTTTTTGAATAGGAATAAAGAAACGGGTATTCCGGTCGGTGCGTGCCGAGATATTCATTGTCAGGTTATCAGTAGGACCAACCACATGAACCAGTCCGCTCGCCATGACCCGCCCGTAAAACATTTCATTGTCCCTTGCCGTGGTATTGAGGGCCATGAATCTTTCCGGATACAGATAGATGTCAAGGTTAAAATCCCGGAAGTTTTTGTGTGACACCGTTCCGTTTGCGCGACAGGTATTATGCTGCTGGTCGTAGATCAGCATATCCCTGAATACAATGTTGTTGTTTGTTACCGTGGCATCATGGGTGAAATTGTAGCGTGGCCGGCGATCACTGTAGCGGTCCTTCGAATTCAGCGGTTCGCCGGAGCCGAAAACCCGTGAGTAATACTCGTGCAGCAGTACCCGCAGCCAGGTGCGCCCCGACTTGGGGATG
>PWPZ01000201.1 GCA_003556985.1 Bacteroidota bacterium | reverse complement strand
GAAAGGATTACCAGCCCGGGCCTGTGTCGGAAATAACGAGATTTCTGAGGGTTGTCAAAGATCAGGATGACGACCCTGTGATTGATTCCAGCAATTACCTCACAATATCGATCCAACCGAGAATTATCGGCAACATCATTTCTGAAGAGCAGTCAATATGTGAAGGAGAAACACCACTGGCCCTTACCGGTGAAATCCCGACACAGGGTGGTATCGGAATTTTTGAATACAGATGGAATGAGTCAACGGATGAGGGACAGGAATGGATTGAGGCGGTAAATGACAACGAAAATCTGAGCTATTCACCTCCTCCCCTTTTCAACTCAACCCAGTACGTCCGGGTTGCTTATTCCGGCGTGTGTACAGATACATCGAATATAGTCGCTGTGGATGTCCATCCCCTGATAACAAACAATGTTCTGGAAGACGACCAGACTATATGCCACGGGGATACGCCGCAGCCGGTCTCTTCTCCCGGACAGGTTTCCGGAGGTCTGGGCGAAGGCACCTATACCTATATATGGGAATCATCAACAAACGGGGTATGGACCACTGTTGACGGCAGCGATAACGCAGCCACCTACCAACCCGGGCCACTTACCGGAACCATAAGTTACAGGAGAGTCGTCGAATCGGGAGCATGCCAGGATATAAGTTCCCCGCAAAAAATAACAGTGCTGCCGCTTATATCCGGGAATACAATTACCGGTAGTCAGACTATCTGCTATCTTGATGTACCGGAAATTTTCGAGGGATCAGAACCGGAAGGCGGTGATGGCAATTACAGCTATCAGTGGGAGGTATCTGCTGATGCCTCAACATGGTCAAACGCCGAAGGAGAAGCAGGTAACCGCGATTACCTCTCTCCTGCCCTGGCAGAAGAAATCAGCTTCAGGAGAGTAGTTTACAGTGGAATAAATAATGTATGTGAAGATATCAGCAACGTGGTTTCAGTCGATTTTCATCCTCCCTCTACTGCTGAAATCGTCGAGACAACTGACACTGTCTGTGCCGGCACGCAGTCTGATATCAGCTTCATTATCAGTGGTGAGGGACCATGGGATCTTATATTCACCAACGGGCAGGAAAATTTTACTATTGAAGATATCAGCAACACCTCTCATAGCACATCAGTAACCCCTGAAACACAAGATTATGCAACCTATGCATATCAGATCATCTCACTGACTGACAAATTCGGCTGTCCGGCAACAGATGACAATATTACCGGCGAGGCCAGAATAACCGTGTACGCCTTCCCCCAGCCCGATCCGGGACCGGACACAGAGGTTTGCGGGAGGGTGATTGAGCTGAATGCTATTCCAGCTATCGGAACCGGCTTCTGGGATGACGGGATGTCAACTGCTGTTTTCAGCCCTGATCCAAACAGGCCTGATCCGTCAGTAGCAGTCGAGGATTACGGAACATATCAGTTCAAATGGACCGAAACGAACTGGCAGTGCATTTCAAGCGCAGAAATATCCGTTACATTTTATGAACAGCCTTCTGAGGTTTTCGCGGGAGATGACCAGTCCCTCCATTTTATTTTTGAAACAATGATGGAAGCTGAACTTCCTGCCGGTATCCCCTCAGCATACGGTATCTGGGAACGTCTTGAGGGAAGCGGCAATATTGTTTTTCCCGAAGATCCCGGAACAGCCGTAACTGATCTTGGCTTCGGAGAAAATCTGTTTTTATGGACTGTCTATAATGGGGTATGTGAACCTGTATCTGACCGGGTGATTATAAAGATACGGGATCTGGATACTCCCACCGGTTTTTCTCCCAACAACAGCGGGTTTAATGACCGGTTTGAAATCAGGGGACTCGAAAACTCTTCGGTCAATGAACTGACTATTTTCAACCGCCAGGGTAATGTGGTTTACCGCGCGGTCAATTACCAGAATGACTGGGAAGGAAGGAACCAGAACGGCGTACCATTGCCGGAAGATACATATTATTACATTCTGAGCGTTGATAACCGTTATTCATATAAAGGATTTATTGTACTTAAACGTTAAATGCACGGATTTGCGTAAACTTATCATTATATCGCTTTTAGCCCTTTTTAGCTCTGAGATGAGTTCTCAGCATCTGTTCCCGGTTTACAGCCAGTATATGCTGAACGGGCTTGCCCTGAACCCGGCATATGCCGGCAGCCGCGACGTGTTCAACATAACCCTTGGCTACCGGAATCAATGGGTGGGTTTTGACGGAGCCCCTGTATCGCAGACACTCAGCGCCCATACTCCCATGAGGAATGAGAATATTGCACTGGGTCTTTTTCTCCAAAACGAAAAAATCGATGTAAGGAGTAATACAAGCCTTTACTTTAACTATGCCTACAGGTTGCCACTGGGAGAGGGCAGGCTGGCTCTCGGCCTGAAAGGTGGCTTAATGAGCAGGAATGTTAACTGGAACAGGATTACTGTTCATGACCCGGGAGATGTTGTATTTCAGGAACCTGCAAGGAAGGATTTAATTCCCAATTTTGGTTTTGGAATTTATTATTATACCAACAGATATTTTATAGGTGCATCAATTCCATTCTTTCTCAGTGACAGTACCAGAAACGCAAGGTCAGTCCAGTACAATGATTTCAGGGATTATAACTACCTTATAACCGGAGGAGTGGTTATCGGCAGTGGAGATCTTAAAGCTAAACCAAGTCTACTGCTTAAATACAACCAAAGGAATCCGTTTCAGATCGATCTGAACCTTTCATTTATTTTCAGAGACCTTATCTGGCTGGGAGCCTCATACAGAAAAGAGAATGCCCTGGTCGGTCTTATGAAGATCCAGTTAAATGACCGGTTCAGGATAGGATATACATACGACTATACCCTTGGTAAACTGAGCAATTATAACAGCGGCTCTCATGAGATAGTTCTGATATATGACTTCAGATTCAGAGTTAGCGCTGTTAATCCGCGATACTTTTAATTATGAGGAGATTTTTTTT
>PWPZ01000056.1 GCA_003556985.1 Bacteroidota bacterium | reverse complement strand
CGGAGCGCTATCGCTTACAAAAAATGAGCACATCGTTAGAATCACTTCGTTCGGAACCCTGAGGAAATACATAGTTTCTTGCAGATTTTGGGATTAAAAACTATATCCTAACCCTATTTTCGGGCTTAATGATGTGTTAACCAAATAATCATCACTGCTAAATAATGAATCGATTTCGCTGTAAGTGGATATACCGATTTGAAATAAAAAATCGTCTTTCATCTCATAGCGATATCCGAGAAAAACATTTGGCCGAATAAATGTAACATTATCCGAATAAGCCTGGCTATACCTGTAGAGAGTAATCCCGAATGAAACCTCCAATTTGTTGGAGCTTTCTCCAATAAATGCATGGCTCCGAAACCCTAATTTATTTAGATCACTTTCAGTAAAAGAGCCCAGTGTAAATGAAAATGCAAACTCATGATTTGCCCTGTACTCAAAGGCGAAGCCCGCAAGCCCATTTTTAGCGCTTAAATAGCCTGCAAATTCCGGAAGCTCAAATGAGCTCATACCCGGCAGTTCAGACAAATCATCATATTCAGACAAGATATAGAACTCTTCCACCATCGTTTTTGCGAAAGGAATCTGCCCCTCCTCTTTTTCGATCACGTAATGGCCCGGGGCATCCGAGACAAGCAATCCCTCTATAATACGGCCATTTGCCAGAACTGCCAATATTTCTTCTTTCTCCTCCAAGAGATATTCAAGCGCCAGTAAATCAATGATCGAAACTTTGTAATAGGAGAATATTCCGGGATCTTCAGGCGGAAAATGATGACTCGATATCATCTGTTCAGAGTTGTTTCTTATAAATTTTAACCTTGCTCCATCAGATGGAATGACAATAGCATACCTCTCATTATAATTTTCGATAAACATCGTATCATCAGATTGCGGATTTTCAGAATCCATATAATCTACGGTATAGCCCTCAGGCATCTGTAATAGCACGAGGTAGCAGCCTTCATCTTCAGTTTTTTCCAGGCAGGCGGGGTTTGGCAGCGGGGCTCCAAAACGATGAACAGGAGTTACTTCAACATCAACAAGGGGTGCAGCTTGGCGGCTAAATACCGGTTCCGAAACACCTGTTTGAACAAGAAATACGGAAATGATACTTATAATAAGTACATTTGTTTTATACCGCATATCGATAGTTACTCATCTGCTCTGAAATAAATTTGCAGGCTGTAGGATGAACGTACGGCATCACCGTCTTTACGTGCCGGTTCAAACTCGGATTCCTCTATTACACGTATCGCTTCTTCATCCGCACCACCACCGATACTCCTGATTACAACCGGATCTTCCACCCGGCCGGATTCTGTAATCACAAATTCAACAACAACGATCCCCTCAATACCCGCCTCTCTTGCCTCCTCGGGATAATTCACTCTTGACTGGAGCTCTTCAAAGCCGCCAATCAAAACGGGTTCTTCATCCACATTTTCTACATCAAATATTTCTTCACCGGTGGATTCTTCCTCAACGGGAGATGATCGTTCCTCCTGCTGCCTTTCTTGTGATAATTCCCTGATATTTAACGGCTGCCTGAGCCTTTGTTCACGCCGGTGTAATCGCTGTGGCCTTTCACTCATCACCATTCTCTCATTTAATGTTACATTGAAATAAACCTGCAAACCGGCATCTTCGGATGGAAAATGGTGGGTCAAAGAATATTCTTCAAACTCCCGGTGGTTTATCTCAATAGAAGCTCCGCTGCCTGAAGGAATTGTAAAGGATGTATACTCATGTCGTTCTACAATAATCAGTAAATCGGATGTACCCGGCCCATATTGTTCTAATGTTCTTCTGGTATAGGCTACTAAAAAATCCTCATCGGGCAACTTAATATTTACCTGATAACAACCCCTGTTGCCGCTGCGCTCCATACAATCTGTTCGAATCTGTTGCGATTCAAACTCTTCTACAACCTCCATCTGCATATTGGCCCGAACCTGGGCCTGGGCACCGGAATAAAAGGCACCCAAAAGTAAGATTGCCGCTATGAGATAATTTAATTTCGCCATAATAAAAAGATGGTTTTAATCAGGCAGGCCGCTTCGGATTGTAATTCCAAATTGCGGATAGACTGAATTAATAAAAACCCCAAAAGATTCTACATATGTAGATTCAAGTAGAAACCCCAGATGAAAGCCGATATATTTGTAGTTAAATAATAAACCGCCTCCCAAATTAAAGCCCGGGAGCCACAGGTCGTTGATTTCATATATCTCTTCAAAAAAGTCAGTCGAAAAATCTGTTTCAATCAACTCACTGTCCCGGTAATAAAAATTTGTGTACATGGCACTGGCACCAACATCTGTATAAAGCAATAAGTAGGTTGTTCTGCTCTCATAAATACTGTATGACGGGGTATAACTTGCAAATACGGACAGATGTGAATATTCAAACTCTTCATCGATATACCCATCAAAAAAAGTATTGGATAAACTGCCACTGGAAGAAAGGGAAACGATTCCGGCTCTTGCAGACCTGAAGCCCTCAAGATAATACCCGGTAAATGAAAACATTACGCCGCTGCTAACACCCGCTAATTCGTCGTCTCTGAAAAGCGGGGTATTCGTTCGTACACTTCCGGAGTAGTCGAATGCCCAGACAAAGCCGGTTCTGTAATCTTTGGAAACATCACGCGATCTGAAATCACGCGGTGATGATTCTTCCCTTTCTGTGTAGCCCCTTTCCTGAGAAGTTTCATTAAGGAAATCCTGATCTGTTCGTTCTGACGGGTTTCGCTGCGGGGCACGCCTCTGCCGCTGCACTACCGGTTCGGTGTACCTGGTTTTTTCGATGGAGTAGTAGAACACACTGCCCGGCGGGTGCGGTTCAATACGAAACCGTGTGTGCACCAGCTCCTCTCCCGGCTCTCTTGTTTCCACGTATCCCCCCTCTGCCGGGAATGTTAAAACATGGATGTTTCCCGAACGATTTCTATTGTATAAATTTCCGCCGTCCCAGCGGTCTCTTCTGTTTTGGGTGTGGCTGTCAAAATCCACAACCATGT
>PWPZ01000173.1 GCA_003556985.1 Bacteroidota bacterium | reverse complement strand
ATACAATTTCTTTCCCCAGGATTCAGGATGCTTCTTCGGCCTCGATAGATCCCCGTTATATGGTTAGTCATGAGGAGTTTATCAGACTTGTGGCAATCCTGCGGCTGGCTGTCCCCTATACCGGAATGATACTTACAGCCAGGGAAAATGCCATGGTTAGGAGAGAAGTTATGAAATTCGGGGTGTCACAGATTGACGGGGGCACGAAACTTGAACTTGGCAGTTATTCGGAAAGCATTAACCAGGAGCAGGATCTTAACAAGGAGCAGTTCAAGATCAATGATGCCAGATCGCTCAATGAGATTATTGATGAGCTTCTGGATGATGAATATTTGCCGTCATTCTGCACTGCCTGCTACCGGAAGGGCCGGACCGGCGAGCATTTTATGGAATTCTCAGTACCCGGGTTTATAAAGCGTTTTTGTACACCCAACGCCATCCTTACCCTGGCAGAATACATTGAGGATTATGCATCCCCGGAAACGGCCCAAAAAGGATGGAAAGTCATTGAGCAAAACCTTGGGGAGATCGGTGACGAAAGAAACGTAACCGAAATAAGGCGGCGCATCAAACTTATAAAGAAAGGTGAGCGGGACCTGTACTTTTAATGTTTACAGCAAACCTTGTTTTTGCCTGTATTATTTTATAAGACACTGGTCAAGTTCACTATATTTGCCTTAGACGATTAACTGGTATAAATATGGAAGAGTTGCGTGTATTAGGACTGAATGTAACCGACAGGATTAAGGAGGCCGGAAGGACCCAGTCTGTTCTGTCAAGATATTCCCATTGTATAAGGACCAGGCTGGGGTTCCATGAACTATCCAGTGAGGTTTGCAGTCGTGACGGTTTTATAATCCTGGAGCTTGCCGGGAAAAGAAGCGAATGGGATTTGCTTCAGAAGGAGCTGGGGGATATCGGGGGATTGAATATGCAGGTAATGTCATTTAAACTTTCCGGCAAATCCTGATATTCTGACTGAAAGTCCCTTAGCCGGCACTGAAATAACTGCTGCTCCAGCTGGTATTGTTTTTGAATAACTGATTATATGATCCTGATTACAGTTAAAGGTTAAATCAAATAGTAGTTTTAAAATGGAAAAAGAAATCCGTATTCTTGGTGTACTGATCACCAACCGCGAAAAAGAAGCCGGCAAGGTTCAGGATATTCTTACAAAATTCGGTTGTTCCATCAAAACCCGCCTTGGGCTTCATGAAATATCGACCGATCTTTGCAGTCCGTGCGGACTCATTTTGCTCGAGCTTCTTGGCGATACTTCCGAAATGGATAAGCTTGAACAGGAGCTGGGCCAGCTTGGTGGTGTACAACTGAAAAAAATGGTATTCAATACCTGACCGCCGGGATCTTTTTGTGTTGCAGTCGCACACTCACCTGCCGCTGATTGTTTTGCAGTCGCACACTTACGCGGATTATTTTTCTGCAGTCACTCTGCTCTCCCTGCAGCTTATAAAGACAAATTCAATCGATCCCGAAATAATTCGGATTCCTGCCTGTAACGGATAGGATGGTTTGGTTTTTGCTTAAACCATATCAAAAATTGCCACCGAAGAAGTGGGTTAAATCTGTTTTTTTCATAAAAACAAAACAGAATGGCTGCCATTGTTTTTTTTTATATCCTTTTTATTTCAGCACCTGCCGGGTTTTTTCAATATGACGGGGAGTACAGTAAGGATAGATTCCGGGAACAGATGGCAGATTATCTCGACCGGATTGAGGAAAACCCCGGGGAAGAGAGGATCTTTAATCCCGGCTTAATCCGTCAAATATATGTTGAAGATAACGGGATTACGGGACCAAAATGGGATAGCCGGGTAAACATTGAACAGTTGTTGAATTCAATCCACAATACACAAAATCACGGGCTCCGTCCCGATGATTATCATATAAAGGAAATACAAAGTCTGATAGACTTTGATGATTATAAAGTCAGCGACAGTGCCAGGCTTGATCTGTTGCTAACCGATTCTTTTCTGCTGCTGTCAGCACACATGGCATCAGGTAAAACAGAATCCGATACCACTCCCCCGAGATGGAATGCTTTGGAAATAATGCCGGAGTTCGACTGGAAAGGCTTCCTGCAAAATTCACTGGCCGAATCCCGCATATATGAAAATATTGAGCAACTGGCCCCGGAACACCCGATGTACAAGGATCTCAAGGAGGTACTTAAACAGTACCGGAACTCGGAAGAAGATGGTGAATCACTTACATACCCGGCAGGGGCAAATGAAAAAACAGCCATGATCAGGGGGCAACTTGAACGCTGGAGAAGAATGGGTGATCCCGGTGATCACTATATAATGGTTAATATACCTGCCTTTGATCTTTATATTGTAAGAAATGATATAAAAATGCTGACCAGCAAGGTTGTTGTGGGCCAGCCTGAAAGACAAACACCTGCATTCAGTTCCTACCTTACTGAAGTGGAGTTTAACCCCTTTTGGATTATACCTCCCGGAATGCTTAGCCGGGATATCATACCGGCTGTAAAGGATGATGTTTTTTACCTGGAAAATAATAATATGGAGGTCCTTGATAAGGAATGGGATCCGGTTGATCCCTTAACGGTTGATTGGGAAAAATGGTATTCGTTGCTTAAGGAGAATGATACTGATTTCCCCTTTGTAATCCGGCAGAAGCCCGGGCCTGATAATGAGATGGGAAGCATTAAATTTATTATGCCTAATCCGTATTATGTTGTAATTCACGATACGCCCCACCGTCATCTTTTTGACAGTGACAGACGTGATTTCAGCTCCGGATGTGTCAGGGTCGAAAAACCTTTGCGACTGGCTGAGTATGTTTTTGAAAAGCTGACGTTGACACAGATTTTTGAAATAATTTACCGCAATGAGTTTGAAAAAAAAGAGATTGAAAATCCCATCCCGGTTCATATAACCTATTTTACCTTATTGGTCGGTGAGAAGGGAGAGGTGAATTTTTACGAGGACATTTATAACTTTGACCCCCCTCTGATAAAAGCCATGGAAGAACCGCCTCCCTGGCT
>PWPZ01000266.1 GCA_003556985.1 Bacteroidota bacterium | reverse complement strand
TTTGGCCATCGTTATACCGGCTGCCCGCGCAGGCTTTCTTGTTCCCAAAGAACGCTGGGAGTTTCCCGAACCGGCAGAGTGGGAAAAAAACTGGATGGGAAATATTACCGTCACTCCCGCTTCTGCCGGGCAAAAGCAAATGTCTATGGCAAAGGCCTGGCTGCCCTACGCCCTCATCGGGATTCTGCTGGTGGTTACCCGAATTCGCACATTGCCCGTCAATGCATGGCTCATGTCGGTAAAGGCTGAAGCAACACAGGTATTCGGCAGCGGAGTTAGCATCGACTTTGATCCACTATACAATCCGGGTATAATTCCTTTTATGCTTATTTCATTGGTGGCGGCATGGATTTATGGTATGAATCGCACACAAGTCTCCCAGGCATGGGGAGAGGCAGTGCAAAGGATCAAAGGGCCTGCCATAGCCCTGGTATTTGCCGTGCCAATGGTTCGGCTTATGATGCAGTCGGGGAATAATCCGGGTGAACTTGCCGGAATGCCCCTGGCAATGGCACAGTTCATGGCCGGAATGGTAAAGGGAGCATGGCCCTTTGTGGCTCCATTCGTGGGAGCACTGGGCTCGTTCATTGCAGGCTCCAACACTGTATCCAATATGCTGTTCGGATTGTTTCAGTATTCCATGGCAGAACAGACCGGATTGCCGGCACTTATTATTGTAAGTCTGCAAAATGTGGGCGGTGCCATCGGAAACATGATTGCCGTGCACAATATCATTGCTGCCTGTGCTACCGTCGGACTGGTGGGTGTTGAAGGTATCCTACTCAAACGTAATCTAATTCCTGTGCTCATCCTGGCTACCATTGCAGGTATCGTGGGATTATTCCTGAGCTACATTTAAACTTTCCATATAACAGGTAATATCCTAATGATTATATTTGTGGTGAGATGATATTTTAAAATCTTTGACTCATATTGTGAGATCTTTTAACGACAATAACAAGCGCAATATCTCTCAATTGCTCGCGCATATCCTTTCCCCCGCTGTTGAGGTACTTCCCAATAACCGGAAAAGAATTATGGATGCCCTGCTGTGGTCGGCCACCACCGACCGTGATGATGTGGACAGTCACAAATACCGTTTGCCCATATGGACACCCCGCGCTGTGGAATTCAGGAACGAATGGCTGCGCAACGGACGAAAAGGTCTGCGACATGAGCACATGTACCCCCGGAATCTTCTTGGTAAAAAACTCGAACTTCTGGCTAAGAAGGGAAATGCTACCCCCGATGCCATTTATGACCTTTTGCTGAAATTCTCACATGCCGCAATTGTTCACCCGGATGAAGCAGCCCTACTGAACGGCTCCCGCCTGGCCCGCGACCTGCCCCATCCATACAGGAAAAATGAAGATGCCGACCCTGTTGAACTGCTCTTCTCGCGTTATATTCATCTTAAAATCGACCTGAAATTCGTAGATTTTCAAGGAGATGAACTCATTGATGAAAACATTTACTATCTGAAAGATGGTGTTTTTAATTGGGATGTAATTCGTGCATTAGATTTTGATGGGTGGGATGGGAGGTAGTGGAGAACCTGTTCATAAAAAAACCATTATTTTTTTACTATAATAAAAAAAAAACCGTTATTTTTACGATTATAATCGTAAAATTATGATAAAACGAAAAATTGAGCAACTCATCCTGGAAAAATTGGATGATAAAAAAGCCATCATAATTTATGGTGCCAGGCAAACCGGTAAAACCACAGTTTTGAAAAAAATATTTGCCGGTAGCGATAATGTACTTTGGCTAAATGCAGATGAACCTGGTGTAAGAGCATCCCTTGAAAATATTTCATCAGCCAGATTAAAGGCTATTACGGGTGATAAAAAGTATATCGTTGTGGATGAAGCTCAAAGAATAAAAAATATTGGATTAACTCTGAAGTTAATCACTGATGAGTTGCCAGAAAAAAAACTGATAGCAACAGGGTCATCCTCTTTTGAGCTGGCTAATGATATAAAAGAGCCCTTGACGGGTCGTAAATGGGAGTATGGATTGTTTCCGCTGGCATTTGAAGAACTTGTTAATCAAACTGATATTATTACGGAAGAATCAATGTTGCCACATCGTTTGATTTATGGAAGCTACCCTGATGTATTACTTAATGAGGGGAATGAGAAAGAAATACTACAACAGCTTACTGACAGCTATTTATATAAAGATATTTTGTTGTGGCAAAATATAAAAAAGGCTGACAAGCTAATTCAGTTGCTGCAGGCATTGGCTTTGCAACTGGGCAGCGAAGTATCATTCAATGAATTGGGTAATATGGTTGGATTAGATAATCTTACAGTAGAAAAATATATTCAATTACTGGAACAATCTTATGTGATCTTCAGGCTTCCTGCCTTTAGCCGTAATCTTCGAAAAGAGCTTAAACGGGGAAAAAAGATCTATTTTTTTGATAATGGCATCAGGAATGCCTTACTGGCAAACTTCAGCCCATTGGAATTCAGACAGGATACAGGTGCACTTTGGGAGAACTATCTGATCAGTGAAAGAATGAAAACGTTGGAGTACAATCGTATTTGGGTAAATAGTTATTTTTGGAGAACGCAGGATCAGCAGGAAATTGATTATATTGAAGAAAGGGATGGGCTTCTGTATGCCTGGGAATTTAAATGGAATCGGGCTAAAAGGGTAAGGTTTTCAAAGACTTTTACTCAGGCTTATCCTAATCATAAACTGGAGACCATAAGCCGGGGCAATTATTTCGAATTTTTAATGCCAGAATCATCTAAGAGAAATTAAAAACAAAAATGAAAAACAGATTTAACAGATTGATCTCCAAAGAATGGCTGCCTTTTCAGAAGTCGTGGTTCAGGTATGAGTCGGAAGAAAGGATGCTTACAGAAAACATCCGTTTTTTCAATAAGGCGGAAATAACGGAATCTGTTATGCTTTACGCGGGAAAGGATACGGAACTGGCCCGGGAGATCTGCACCGATCACGATATTGAATTCAGAGATGTGAAGGATTATACCGGCGAATCGGTGCAGTTTGCTG
>PWPZ01000233.1 GCA_003556985.1 Bacteroidota bacterium | reverse complement strand
CTGGAGAGATCCGGATTCGACCCTGCCTGAGCCGGAAATACTGATTTTATGTTTTACAATCTTATTCCCTCCTCCAATATTAAACCGCCCCGATCCTGAAATTACGGATGACAGATTTTCTGCATTAAGCTCTTCCAGTTCAATCCGACCGCTTCCGCTGATTGCAACTGACAAATCCCCGGCTCTGATCAGGCCTTCTCCGTAAATCTTTCCGGAACCAGATAATTTCAATGTATTCAATTCGGTTACAACCAGGTACACATTCAGCTTATCATTTCTCCTGAGAGACCATCTTCCCGGAAGGTAAATATTCAACTCGCCGTTCTTTACTTCGGTTACAAGATTATCCAGGACCCTGTCGGTGCCTTCCACCACTAACTTTTGCGAATCTCCCTGTACAAGGTATACCATTGCGGGGACGGCAACATTTATTCCTGTAAAGTCAGCGACCTTTCTTTCTTCAGCAGGCAAATCGCGGCTGCCGGCAGTTAAATCGGTGAACAGAAGCAAGCAGGCGGTAAAAAGGATAAAAGCTTTTTGAATTTTCATGATTTTTTACTTTATAGTTAATTTTGGATTTCTTATATAAAGACGCTATAAAGCAAATGATCGCTGCACGCTGAAGAAAATAAGGCCTGAGTATGACCGAATAAACAGGTTATATGGCAGCAGAGTTGACCTTTTATTCGCATTGAGCCGTTATTGTTAGCCGGCCCTGGTACATGTCAGGCTTCCTTTTTGCTGTAGCGCTGCAGAGTCAACCTGAGGTAAATTAAAGGTAAAGATCAAACAATCCTTCGGGAGCAGAAATCTCAATGATGCCTTTATCAAAATCAATGCTCCGTATTATATTTTCGTGGAAGGGAACAAGTAATTCGCGGTCATTAAAATCAATCACCATAAGGGTGTTCTCGGAATAATCAACTACCTCCTGCAATATTCCGGCATCACCGTGCTGCTGGTCAATAATCCGGAAGCCCTTGAGGTCTTCATAGTTTATATTTCCTCCAGGTTCCTGCTCAGCCACCTCTTTCCAGGGAATAAAGACCCGGCAGTTGATAAATTCGGAGGCCTGAGTTGATGAGTCGACTTCAACCAGCCGGATAATTGCAGCATCGTCTGATATGAACCTAAAATCCTTAATAAAAAAAGGAACCGGTATTCCATCTATCTCGATAAATACCGGTTCTTTTTTTTCAAGTTCATCTTCGGAAAATATGTCAAGCTTCAAAACCAGCTGGCCTTCAACTCCGTGGGTCTTCAGGAGCAACCCGAACAATATTAAATCCTCGGCTTTTGGCATGCATTTAATTATGATATCATGCTATTCAGTCGCTACCAGGCTGACTTTCCCGATTGTAGTTTACAGTGCTTTTTCAGAATTTCAGAACAACACTGCTCATAAATTAAGCCCCTTTCGCGGAAACTTCCGGAAGTTTATTTTTTCGGTTCATCCTTTGATTCACCCTTCGGGGGAGCTTCATCGGGACCTTTTCTTGCCGGCTCTTCCCCGGGTGTGTCTGCAGGAGGTGCCTCATCAGGACCCTTTCTTGCGGGCTCTTCTTTCGGGGTCTCCACAGGTGGAGTTTCACTTGGTGTATCCGGTGCAGGCGTTTCTTCAGGAGTTTTTGCAGGCGCTTCTTCAGGAATCTTCTGATCTCCGGCTTCGGCACTTGTTTCGCTGGCCGGGGTTTCTTCAGAAACCTTCTGATCGCCGGCTTCGGCACTTGTTTCGCCAGCCGGGGTTTCAGCTGCAGCTTCAGCTGACTCTTCCTCTTCAACACCAGAGGCCTTAGCTGCCGCAGCTGCCAGTTCAGCGTTCTTTTTTGCAAGTTCAGCAGCACGGGCTTCGTTAATTTTAGCCTCAGCCTCAATTTTACTTGCCTGCTCCTGTTCATTAACACTCCTTACTTTTTCTCTTTTCGCCTCGATCTTTTCTTCCTTTTCCTTCATCCAGGCAGAGAACTTTGCTTCAGCCTCTTCCTCTGTAAGGGCTCCTTTTTTAACACCATTGGAGAGATGTTTTTTCATTAATACTCCCTTGTAGGAGAGGATAGCTCTACAGGTATCCGTAGGTTGAGCGCCTTTGAGAAGCCAATCTAATGCTCTATCAAAATCCAATTTAATAGTAGCAGGATTAGTGTTAGGATTGTATGAACCAATCCTTTCAATTAAACTGCCATCTCGTGGCGCCCTGCTATCAGCTATCACAATGTGATAGTATGGCAATTTTTTCTTGCCGTGTCTTGCTAATCTGATTTTTACAGGCATGCTCTTTTAAAATTAATAATATTAAAACCTACTTTTTTAAATCGTGGATGCAAAGATATAATAATTAATTGTTTTAGCGATATGTTAACAACATATTTCGACGCAGGAACTATCCGATAAGGTTGTTATTGCTTTAAACCATTTTGTTGATTCTGTTATAACCGGCAATCCCCGGGTGTGGAAATGGCTTCCAGATTCGCCCGGAATGATATGGTAAAAAAATAGCCCGAATGTCAATAAATAAAAAATATAAACCCGAAAAAGGTGGTTCGATTTCGTAAATTTGCTATCTGGTACATCTGCAATTCTATTTCCAAAAACCCTGATAATCATCGGCATAACAAATGAAAAATTTCACCCATCTGCATGTTCATACCCAGTATTCGATCCTTGACGGAGCCTCCAACATAAAGGAACTGGTTTCCAAGGCTAAAAACAGCGGGATGACCGCACTGGCAATTACCGACCACGGGAATATGTTCGGAGTGAAAGAGTTTTATAATGAAGCCAGGGCACAGGCAATCAAACCAATTATTGGTTGCGAAGCTTACGTGGCGGAAAACAGCCGTTTTGAAAAAACCGGAAAAGAAGACCGGAGCGGGCACCATCTTATCCTGCTGGCCAAAAATATGACCGGATACAAAAATCTGGTAAAGATGGTTTCGAAATCATATACCGATGGCTTTTATTATAAGCCGAGGATTGACAAGGAACTGCTGGGCAGGCACAGGGAGGGGATCATCGTATGCAGCGCCTGCCTGGGAGGGGAAGTGCCACAGGCCCT
>PWPZ01000267.1 GCA_003556985.1 Bacteroidota bacterium | reverse complement strand
GGCTGTATGAATCCTGCCTTCATCGTTTTATACAAACTGGGCTCCTTCATTTCTCAAAAAGAGAAATTTTACCCGGGCACCCTGCCCGTCCGCTGGATTTTCCCTTAGTGGATCCCGTTCGTCAAGGGAAAAACCATAATTTAAAACTCAAAAGTGCAGTCTTCCTGGACCCAAAATAACAGCCTTAATGAATAATGTTTTTATAAAAAATAGCAGCAGGGTTGTGGAGAGTGCGGGTAACCCTTCAGGGTTATCCATAGGGCGGCACTATCCACAACCTGATATAATCTGTCCCTGTGAATTTCCAACAAAAAGGATGGGATAGATTATGGGTCGGCTGCACAAAAGATTCAGCGATGCCGAGATAAAATCTTTACTGAAAAGATATATTTCAAAGGGGATCTCCGGAAAGCATGTTCAGGGAATTTCATATCAAGCCGCCTTATAAATCAACAAGAGATATTTTCTGCCTGAGAGATGAAAGAGCTGTTGATAAATATTCCGAAATATCCTTTAGAAATACGCGGTTCAAACTGCCCGTATCGGCGGTCGGTAAAAAGGTTAAACTGCGGATATCTGATGATATTAACTCATCGGGAACCGTTAGGCCGATCTTCTACAGTTGAGAAACTAGGATTTTCCTTATAAAAACGAAATAGCGACGATAAATCTTTCAAAAACTAGCAGCGGGAAAAACTGAAAAAATTTTTCGGCACCATGTTTCGGTATTCTTTATAATCTCATTATTCTGCCCTGATAGCAGGCGGAATAGCTGTCCCGACTGTCTGGAAAACTTTCCCGCAGCATCTGCAGAAGAAAGATTTGATTATGCGCTCCGGCAGGGCTTCTGGTTTCCGGGTAGGGCAGCCAAGACTTTCTGCATTTATCCAGCTTATCATGTTCTGTAAATCATTTTTCCCAGGCTATTGAGTAATCTCTAATTTCCGGTTTAGGGTGCCCGCTGGGCCCGTACCCATCTTTGCGAGTGCTTATTTTCTTTAAAGGCACAAATTCCCTGTTCAAATTTCCACCTTCAGCATGATAAACATAAAAACCCTGCTTCCCCTTGCCCTCAGGCCAAACATCTGTAAACTGTGTTTCGCAAATTGCCGGCGCACAATCAAAATGCATGTCGTGGAAAACGCTGTCATGCTGACAATGCACATGCCCGGATATTACTCGCGCAGCGCCTGTGGCCTTAAAGATTTCCATTAGTTCCTCGCGCCCGGGCAGATCAACAGTAAAATACCATTTAAGATATTCTTCCGGTTTAGTAATGTCCCAGTTGGGCTCATCCGGCCTGTCGATAAACAAAGCATAATGCAACATCCATATATGATACTCCGACCTCGGATGTTTTTTCTGTTCTTCCAACCAGTCCCACAACTCTTTTTCCTCAGGCAAGTTTGAATTTATGAGCATATCGCAAAATCCGCTTACACGCACATTTTTATGCGTAAATGTCCACTTCCAATCCCCGAAAACATCTTTCCAATTTTTCAACTGCCCCGATGTTATGTTCAGGCTGATATCATCACGATTTTCTGAAGCTCCCTGCCTGTTGGTATGCTTGTTGCCGGTATCCATGTTGCCGGGTACGAGATAATAAGGAACACCCATTCGGTACAGATCATTTTTCATCTCTCGCAATTCCCATTTATGAATACTGCCGTCACGTGTAACATCGCCTCCGATAAGCATAACATCAGGTTTAATCTGCAGTATCTGGTTCTTAGCTGTTTGCCATTTCTCTGCCCAGCTGGGTCTAAAACGGTAAGATTTCGGCGAACCGGGCTGCATATCCGTAACATAAACAAATTTCCATTGATTTGATTTCACAACTTAATACCCCTTTTTTGCAATTCACGGCGCCCGTAATTTTTTCCATTATCCTATCATGGCCAGAGTATTTCCCCATGGGAAGTGATCCCTTATGCTATTGGTAACGCCCAGTATGCATCCTCTCCTACCTAAAATATTCACGCATCTGTGAACTTCTTCTCCAACCTTCTGCGGATTGCCGCCTCCGAGTAGGGCAGGGCTGCTTATACCCGTCCATACACAGCATTTATCCCGGAATGCTGATCCCCATTTCAAAACTACAGGCTGGGTCCAATTCCGGTTCACCACGTTCGATCGCTTGTTCCATCATCAAATAGGTTGCCGGTCCGGAGCACACTTCTTTCGGCAATTATTCCTCCTTGCTCTCCCGCCGCGATTCGGTTGCCGGTAATCATATTCCCAGAGCCCGGGCATTCCCATAAGACAGAAGCCAGCATCTTCCTTGATCTTCTCTCATCTGTAATACTGCATCCTGAGATGATTGTCTCGCTGCAGTTTTTTAAATAAATCCCGTATGGGAAACTGTCAAGGATTTGCGTCCCGGAAATATTTATCCGCCGGCATCGCAGAAGTTCAATCAGCGCTTTTCTGGGCATGATTCCCCCTGTTTTATCTTCCTGCTTACAATCCTGAATGAGCACTCCTGAAATGTTGCAATTACAGCTGTCATCCATTCGGATTCCGGTGCACAATCCCTCATGGTTCTGATAAGCAGGGTGATCAAAACTGTTCGGCCCTATAACAATATTTCGCGAGCCTTCGACAAGAATGCTGCGGTTATAACTTCCGAATATCGAGTTTCCGCTGATTGTTATTCCGCAAGCCGAAGTGATGTGAATATTGTTTTCCTGATTGCTGATTAAGTTCCCGGTAATGGAAAACAAACCGGTATCGAGGTTTTCTTCAGGGCTTTTCCCGATAAACCGGATAATGGCGCCTTTTGGACTGCGTGTGGCTTGTATGGTATTGCTGACTATAGTCCCTTCGCGGACTTTGCCTTCGCCAGCATCAATATAGATATCCGAAGTATTCTTATCGTCACCGGGCATGTCGTGCGAGCGGCCATTATTATATTCAATATCATTACCGGTGATTTGCAAATTCCGTACATCGCTGTTACTGGAGACTTTGATCCCGCCAAGTTGATTAAAACTGATATGACTATCAGTCACATTAATCTGATGAAGATTAACGGCATCCAGAAAAATTCCTATCCCG
>PWPZ01000248.1 GCA_003556985.1 Bacteroidota bacterium | reverse complement strand
CTTCGCCGCCATACTTGTAGCATTCGACCTTTACGGAAAGAAACTGCCGTCGGCCGAAAACGAGCAAAAGCCGGAAGCCGCCTCCGGCAATGAACCCCTTTAAATTGCTGATATTGAAAAAAAACCACCGGTCCCGGCAGAAATGATTCACTTCCGGTAAATCAATTCTTCAAAGCGGCAGCTCCCGCAGAAAAAGCTCCCGCAGAAAAAACTTCCGCAGAAAAAGCTCCCGCAGAAAAAATCCGTTTGAAACAATTCAGGCTAAAACAGCCTGCTAAAAGAAGTACGGCCAAAAAAATCCGGGTACGGTGAAAGCAGGTTTTAAAAGAAAAACATCGCGGACTGAAGGGGAGGGTGGTGTCAGCTGAAATCGAAACCAAGTATGGTGATATCGTCAAAAATTGACAGGTTGCCTTCAAGAATACCGTGATGTTTGACAATATCATCAATATTATTTCCTATGGGAGCTGAATTGGAAATAAATTTCTCAATAGTTTCCGTTCCCGACTCCACCTGGTCTTCATGAAGCATCTCCACCAGTCCGTCGGTATAGAATAAAATCTTAACCCCTTTTTCCAGCGTGATGCGGCGGACTTCAGCCGGGGGCATTTCTTCGAGCATGCCGATCCCCACGCAGTGACTTTCCATGGTAGTAAGGGCCTTGTTATTCCTGTTATAGACAAGGGGCGGGTTGTGGCCGGCATTGATATATTGGAGCTCCATGGTTTTGGCATTGTATTTTCCCACTACCATAGTCAGGAACCTTTCGCCCTTGGTACTCTCATTCACCCTTTCGTTCAGCCTCCGGATCAGCACTTCAAGAGGAATGTCGCAGTTGAAGAGTGCGCGCAGGTTCGCCTGAAAGTTCGACATTATGAGGGCTGCGGAGATACCTTTCCCTGAAACATCACAAATGCAGAATCCGTACTCATTCCTGCTGAGCTCAAAAAAGTCATAATAGTCACCCCCGATGTCCATATGGGGATGGTAAAATGCAGAAACGGTAAAAGGCCCGTCTGAAGGCAGCTGGGAGGGATCGGGAATCAACATTTCCTGAAGCCTGGATGCCAGCTCAAGCTCTTTTCTTATTGCGGCCTGCCTGATGTTTTCTGCGTTAAGCCTTATATTCTCTATGGCAACCACTATTATGTTCGACAGGGTCTGGATGAAATGAAGATGCTTGATCACCGGGCTCACCCCTTCACTTTCTTCATCAAAATCGCCAATCAGGGCAAACGCCAGATGTTTGTTATCCCTTAAAACTGGTATTGCAATATCGAAGGTGCTGATGCAGGCGTCGGTGTCTGACTTTATAAAGCTGATCTCTTCATAATGGAGAAGATCCCTTTCCACGTCAATGGGGCAATCGTTCTTATCCAGCCCCGAGCTGAGAAGGCATTCCCACTCCTCTGCCAGTTTGAAAAGCAGGATTTTGCCGATTTTCAGCTCCTCGCAAAGAAGCGTCTCGTAACGGGAAATTAGTTTTTCCTGCGACGGACTTTCATTTATTGCCTCGGTCACCTCAAGCAGGGCATTGAGCTTGAACTTTGTTATCTGCAGGCGATGGGCTGAGGCGTTGTCAGTCATGTTGTGTTAACTGTTTGGCGCTAAGTTAGTACCTGGTTACTCCTTAACTCTTTCTGAATAGCTCTTGGTGCGGGTGTCAACCTTAATCTTGTCGCCCTGGTTAATGAAGAGGGGCACATTTATCGTTGCTCCGGTCTCTATTTCAGCAGGTTTTAATGAGCTGGTCGAGGAGGTGTCACCCTTAATCCCCGGTTCGGTATAGGTAACCTCCATCACCACGAAGGGCGGCAGGTCGCATGCCAGGGGCGTCTCGGTATCGGCATGGTAAACTATTTCAACCGGCTGCCCTTCAAGGAACAGCTCGGGAGCTTCTATCAGGGAAGGTTCCAGGGTTATCTGTTCGAAAGTATCGCGGTGCATGAAATGGTAACCCAGATCATCGCTGTAAAGGAACTGGTAAGGCCTTCTTTCCACCCGGGCGATATTTACCTTTACACCCGAATTGAAAGTGTTGTCGATAATTTTCCCTGTGGTGAGACTCTTAAGCTTTGTCCTGACAAAAGCAGGACCCTTTCCCGGTTTTACATGCTGAAAATTGACAATGGTATAAAGATCATTATTGAATTCTATGCATAATCCGTTTTTAAAATCACTTGTTGAAGCCATAGTTGATAATTGGGTTAGAGTCTTTTTAAGAATCTGAATTAAAAATTAAAATTTCTGGGATATCGGAGACAAAAATAATTAAAAATGGCTATTTAACGCAACAATTTTTTTGCCTTTAAGGGTCAGTTAGCCTCCAGCAGCTCATAACGCAGTCCACCGGCCTCAATCAGGTCTACCCTTATTGACCCCAGCCGCATATTGAGCCTTATTCTCAGAGGAACAAGATTCCTGTCGTTGGAGAGCCAGACAGTTATATCATCTTCCGATTTAAATACCCGGCCCGGCTCCGACACCGGCGAGAATTTCAGGGCATGGTATGTGCCTTTACGGGTATTGATGGTTTCGGTGCCCCTGTACCTGATTCTGACAGGATAAATTTTGTCACTGAAGTAAGTGTCCATCTCAAGCACGTCATCCGGCCGCATTGAAGCTAGGTTCAGGGTATCGCGCAGCTTGTATATTACCGATACCATATCCATGATACCTTCAGGAACCTCATGGGTGCCTGAGAGCTGGCTTCTCACCAGGTTGCTGTCGCGGTCATAAAGCACCTCGTTGTAATATCTGTAATTACCCTCACTGATGTTGCGTATGGCTTTTAATGGCAATCCCGTTTCAGGATCCATAAAGCTTTCATAGACATCATATATCTTGAAAAGCCTGTCGGCAAGTCCCGTGGTATAACCGGTAGCCGTGGCATGCAGCACCTTCTGTCCGTTAAAGGAGGAAGGCCTGAGTGACATAACCACCTCCCCGCCATTTACGAGACCGTAATACATCTGGAACTTCAGCTCTTCATTGCTGCTGTATACCGGTGCCCTTCCGGGGGAATTTTCTCTGCTCCAGGAAATGGCGACAGAAAGGAAAAATGTAAAAATCAGGAGAATCCTCAACTTCATAACGGAGACTGATAAGTATTTACAAAGTATCGTTTCAAAAACCATGCCCGAGGTGGACCGTTACTTCCAAACCATCATTTTGCCGTAATATCCTGATGGCTTGAAATACAACGTAAATTTTATCAAAACATTTTCCTTTTCGGGATTGTTGTCAAAAAATCCTTCAGATAGAAGGGGGTGAAATAAGCAGTGTTTTCAATCCTGCCCTCCTTAAGAGCCGACGATGCAAAGGCTGCCATCATCACGGCCGAGGGATAAATGCCTGGAACGAAGACTGCATTTTTGTGATCAATGGTTTCCATACACTTCTCAGCTCCGTCACCACAAAAAAGGATCTTTCTTTCATCGAGCAAGTGGCGGAACGTGTTGCCGGTGATTATCTCGGCTGAGATATCTGTAGTTTGTTTTCCCGAGGCATCAAAGAGCGCCGTATAAACTTCCATGCGCCTTGCATCGATCATGGGGCAGAGGAGGCTGTCTTCACCGGGCTGTATATCCGGTGACTCCAGAACCATTTGGGTCATCAGGGCAAGGGTATTTACTGCTATAAGCGGAAGATCTGCCGCATAGCATATCCCCTTGGCCGCCGAGGTCCCAATCCTCAGTCCGGTATACGAACCGGGCCCACTGCTCACCGCCACGGCCGCCAGTCCTTTTGTGCCAATACCGCTTTCTTCCATCACCTCTTCAATAAATACAGTAAGCATGGAGGCATGGGACCGGTCGGTTTTGCTTTCCCTGAAAGAGACGATGTTATTGCCCGAAGAGATGCTCACCGAGCAAACTCCGGTTGACGATTCGATATTTAGAATATAATCAGCCATTACTGTCTACTGAAATTTTTACCTGTACGGATTCAATCCGTTTTGCGGCATGCAACAAAAAGGCAAAGATACAAAATCCCGGCCACAGGTGCGGCCGGGAGATGATATGATCAGAATAATGTATTAATTGAACAGTTGTTGCCGGTCAACCACGTTCACCCTGGATCCGGGACTGAGCAGACGGGTGATCGCGCTGTAGGGAGCTGAAACAACCCTGTCACCCTCCTGCAGTCCACCGGTAATCTCAATAAAATTATTATCCTGGATGCCGGTTGACACTCTCCTGAGCTGAACGGTATTATCTTCGGCAAGCACAAAAACAACTTCATTTACCCCTGTTCTCCTGCCCGCTCCGGTTACCTCCTCCGCATCCTGTGGGGCAACATTGTTTCCATTGGCACCTGCATGGGCCAGCATAACGGAGTCTGAACGGGTAGTTACCGCCTGTATGGGAACGGTTAAAATATCCTGTTTGGTGTTGGTCCTGATATCAACCGTTGCCGACATGCCCGGCAAAAAGGGGAACCGTCCGTCGGGGTTTTCCGGCATCAGGTGATGATATGATTCGGGAAGGATCAGTATCTTGACATCAAAATTGGTTACCTGGTCGGCCGCGATATTCGCCACGTTGGCCGAATTTGCTATCTCGGTTACCACTCCCATGAACTCTTCTCCAAGGTAGGCGTCCACCTCAATAACGGCAGTATCGTTATT
This sequence comes from Bacteroidota bacterium, assembly GCA_003556985.1. Taxonomy (GTDB): domain Bacteria; phylum Bacteroidota; class Bacteroidia; order Bacteroidales; family PUMT01; genus PXAP01. The sequence goes on along the minus strand of PWPZ01000248.1, from coordinate 7,499 downwards.
GCTGACACGCACTATGTCGTTTTCATTAACCTCTACCATCACCTCCATGTGGTTCAGGTTTGCAATTCTCATCATCTCCGTTCCGGCCATCTGTGCCGTACCCACAACCCTTTCGCCCTGCTCTACGTTCAGCCTTGAAACCGTTCCGCTCATGGGCGAGTATATGGTAGTACGCCTGAGGTTCTCCTCGGCCTCCTCCAGAGATGCTGCGGCCGATTTGACTGAAAATTCGGCACTTTGCACCGTCTCCCTGGCAGCATCCACATCAGCCCGGGCAACCCTGTAGTTTGAACTGGCCGATTCATATTCCGACTCCGATATGGTTCCCTGTTCGAAGAGCCTTTCGCTGCGTTCATAGTTCTTTTCTGCCTGCTCGAACTGTGCTTCGGCCTGCACCAGACGCGCCCTTGAGTTTGCCAGCTGGGCCCGGGCTGAGTTCACCGCTGCCTCTGCCCTGTCCCGCATCGAAATGTATGTGTCGGGTCTTATCTTAAGAAGCAGTCGGCCCTGTTCGACCTGATCGCCCTCTGCCACGTGCAGCTCAACAATCTCTCCCGAAACATCAGGACTGATCTTTACTTCGGTCTGTGGTCTCACCTTACCGTTGGCAGTGATTGTTTCTATGATAGTGCGACGCTGCGCCTCTTCTGTGGAAACATCGATTTCCGGATCCTGCCCGAACCAGCCTGCCCGTTTGCCTGCAACAGCCAGAACAATCAGGACGGCAGCCGCTATCATCAGGTATTTCAGTGTTTTTTTGGACATTTTTTTTAGTATTTAAAGTCTTATAACCTCTCCCAGGTAAAAATCAAGTACGCTTGACATGAAAATATATTCGTATTTAGCCCTCAGCAGCTCCGACCGGGTGGTGGTAAGCTGGTTCAGAGACTGGTTGAATTCCACTGTGGTAACCATGCCCACCTCAAAACGCTGTTCGGTATGCCGGAATGATTCCTCGATCGATTCCAGGGCTACTTCTGTAGCCCTGAAGTTCTCATGGGCCGCCACCACATCGGCATAAGCCTGCTGTATCTCCTGGAAAAGCTGGTTTTTGGTTCGCTGCATATTGTATTCGGCATTCAAAACCCCTATCCTTGCATTGGCAATGGCCGTATTAACCTGTCCCGCATTGAAGATGGGTATTGCCAGCCCCATCGTAAAATTGGTGCTCTGGTTGTTCCTTATCTGGTTACGGAAAGCCGGTGCTTCATAGCCCTCAAAATCGGATATCAGTTCCTGGTAGCCCGAGCCGTAGCTTCCGGAAATAAAGAGGCGCGGACTTCTACGGCCCTTTGCAATATCCAGTCCGGTTTCAGAAGCGGCAACCTGGTATTCCGAGCTTTCAATCTGGGGCTGGATTTGCAGTGCCGATTCATATACCGATTCAACCTCGTACCGGGGGGTGAGCACGGTTATATCTTCAAAATCGGGAGTCACTATGGCAAAATCTTCAGTTTCCTGAAGCTCCAGCATCTGGGTAAGAGACAGGTATGAAAGGGTAAGCTGGTTGGATGCATTTACCACCCTGAGGTTGTCGGCTGCTTCCTGGGCCTGTATCTCCAGGAGGTTACCCTGGGGCAGGCTGCCCGCCTCAACCAGCCTTCTTGTGCGGTCCACCTGCTGGCTGGTGATATCGAGCTGGCTCTCGGCAATATTGAGAAGTTCCATGCTGAACAGGATCTGCAGGTAGGCAGATGCAATATTCAGGGAAATATCGTTTTTCAATTTTTCAAGATCGGCCAGGCTTGCCATAAGGTTCAGGTTATCCTGCCTGATGGAGTTGGTTATCTGGAATCCGTTGAACAGGGTAAGCTGGGAGCTGGCATTATAGCTGAATGAATAGGTATTCCTGTCTATATAGGTATTGGTCAGGAAATCCAGGGTGCGGCCATAGCTGAGACTTTGCTGGGTGTTTGCGTTCACAGTAGGCAGCCTGCTCAGCCTTGACTGCATGAGCATATTTTCATTAACCTGGGTGTTCAACTCCTGCTGCTTTATCATGATGTTGTTATCCAGAGCATACTCGATGCACTGCTCCAGTGACCAGGTCTTTTGGCCTTCTGCCTGTTCGGGGCTTATAAAAATCAAAAGGACGATCAGCGAAATAAAAAATAGAAATCTGTTTCCGGACATAGGGGATATGTTTTTTATTAAGGTTTGGACCGGCTCAATATATCTCATTTCCGGGTTTGAAAACTTGCAATTAAAAAATAGTACCAAAGATAAATAAATAACAGAATTATAAGATTTAATGGTATATTTTTTTTGGGGAAACTGATAAATTATAATTCTTTTGCAGTTTGCAAATGTATCAGCTTATTTCATTTATCCCGTATGCGTGAGTAAAAAAATCAGGACATATCCCTTTATCGGGGAAGTAAATTTTGTGAAAAGCCGGCGTGCGCGACGGTTCACCCTTACGGTAAAGCCATGGAGGGGAGTCAGGGTCACCCTGCCCTGGTATTCTGCCTGGCGCGATGCCGAAGCTTTTATGTTGCAGAACACCTCCTGGATAAAGGAAAAGCTTCGCCTGGCCGTTCTTTATGAGCAGGCCGCGCCCAAAACCCTCAGTGATGAAGAACGGAAGCTGGCCGAAGACCAGCTCAGAATGAAAGCACTTGCCTACCTTCCCGAAAGGACGGCCATCCTGGCAAAAGACCACGGCTTCACTTACCGCCGGGTAAGTATACGCCGCAGCCGCACCCGCTGGGGGAGCTGCTCCGGGGTGAACAATATCAACCTGAGCATATTCCTTATGCAGCTTCCTTCCCATCTGATCGATTACGTTATATTGCACGAGCTGGTACACACGGTGCACAAGAACCACTCACCGGCGTTCTGGGAGAGGCTTGAGCACCATACGGGAAATGCAAGGGGGCTGGCCAGGGAGATCAAAAAACACCGGATCCTGCCGCTTGCCCCTGCCTCCAACTGAGACAGCCACCAATTCATCCCTGCCTCCATGGAGTTAACCTTGCTGCGGCCGGTCAGGTTCTTTCCACGGCCTGAATTACCCCGCCTCCGGCAACTTTGCCCCTGTCTCCACCTGAGGCAGCCGCTGTCATTACCCCCGGGCAGAGTCAGGCTCCTCTTCATTCCCTCTCATAACATGGATCATACTTTCGCTGATCCTGATGAAGCACTGGTTTTCGCTGCACGACTTTCCGGGAGCGATTCTCACCACCAGCTCTTCCTTCCCTCCGTTACCGGTCGGCACCTCGCACACCAGTTCATTGAACTCGCCCATAAAGCTACGATCAGTTATTTCGCCGCACAGGCAGCCGTTTCTGTTGCTTTCAAGAATAAAGCTCTCCGGCCTTACCGACAATGTAACCTTTTCGCCGGCCCTCCATTTCGTTTCCTTCAGGGGCAGAACCCCGAATGCAGTCTTTAGTCCCCCGCCGGTAACCTCAGCACTGATAAGGTTGGTTTTTCCAAAAGAGCTTGCTACATAAGAATTAACCGGGGTATTGTACAACTGATAAGGTGTACCGGTCTGAATATTTTTTCCTTTTTTCAGCATGCATATCCTGTCGGCCATTGCCATGGCATCTTTGGTGTCGTGGGTAATAAAAAGTGCGGTGGTACCCGACTTATTGATAATCGCCTTTATTTCTTTCCTCATCTGGTTCTTGCGCATACTGTCGATACTGCTGAAGGGCTCGTCAAACAGTATAAGGTCGGGTCCCGGAGCCATTGCCCTGGCAAGTGCGATCCTCTGTTTTTGTCCCCCCGACAGCTCATGAGGATACCTTTCCTGCATTCCGGAGGTGCCTGTAAGCTCCATCATCCATTCTGTCCTTTCTTTTCTCTCCTTCGCGGGAAGATGTTTCAGTCCGAACTCCATATTTTCCCTCACCCTGAGATGGGGAAAAAGGGCGTAATCCTGGAAAACAACGCCAATACCCCGTCTTTCAGCCTCCATAAACACTCCGTTGCCGGCCACCAGTCGGCCGTCAATAAAAACCTCCCCAGAAGTGGGTGTCTCGAAACCGGCTATCATTCTCAGAAGAGTAGTTTTCCCGCTGCCGCTTTCCCCGAGCAGGGCGAGTATCTCGCCTCTTTCGAGGGAAAGGGAAACCTGGTCGACGGCCGGTACCCGGCTGCCGGGGAACTTTTTCGATAATTTGTGCAAACGAAGGAGGCTCATAGTCTGGCATTTGTTTTAGTTAGGATCATATTCATAAAAAACGCGGGGATCATGCCCGTCAGGATGACAATCAGGGCTGCGGGGGCCGACTGGGCCACCCTTTCGTCGCTGGCATATTCATAGGCCCTTGTTGCCAGGGTATCGAAATTAAACGGTCTCAGAATCAAAGTCAGCGGCAGCTCCTTCAGCACATCAACAAAAATCAGCAGTCCCCCGCCCAGCAGTGCACCCTTGAGAAGCGGCAGATGCAGCTCCCTGAGGGTTCTTTTTCTGCTGCTGCCCAGTGAGGCGGCCGATTCGTCGATGCTCGACGAGATCCTGTCATATCCGGCTTCCAGGTTGTTGTATCCCACTGCCATGAACCTGACAAGGTAGGCGTATATCAGTGCAAACACCGAGCTGCTTATCATCAGCCTGAGACTTCCCTGATGCATTTGCTGAAGCAAATTCCCCACCAGGCTGTCGACCGCCAGCAGCGGTATAAGAATACCGATGGCCACCACGGCGCCGGGCAGGGCATAACCCATGGTTGCCGCCCTGGAAAGAAAGTACAGTATCTTTGATCCGCTGTACCTTAGCGAGAAAAGGATAAGTAAGGCAACTGCCATGCCGGTGAAGGAAGCGCCGGCGGCAAGAAGGAAACTGTTGGCGGTAAGTCTCACGAAAGAAAAATCAACTACCCCGTCAAAGGTTTGCACCGTCCAGTTCAGCAGGGTCAGAAAAGGGAGAATAAACCCCAGAAAAACGGGAACCGAGCATAGCAGCGACATCATCAGCGCCCTGCTCTTTTCGGGCTGTCTTCTCCTTACCGGCCTGTAAGTTGCCCCGGTAACATCGAACCGGGCCTTTCCCCTTTGCAGCCTTTCGAGAATGATCAGTGCCAGTACCATCACCAGCAACCAGCCTGCCAGTCTCAGGGCGGTGCTCCGGTCGCCGAAGGAGAACCAGGCTGAAAAGATTCCGGTGGTAAAGGTATCCACCCCGAAATACTGTACCAGTCCGTAATCATTCAGCACCTCCATCATTACCAGCGTCACCCCGGCCACGATGGCGGGCCTGGCCATGGGCAGGGCAATCCTGAAAAACGACCGCACCGGCGAGTGCCCCAGGGAGGATGCCGTTTCCAGCATGGCGGCCGACTGGCTCATGAAGAATGCCCTGCAGATAAGGTAAACATAAGGATACAGCGACAGGGTAAAGATTATTATCACCCCCGTTGGTGAGAGGAGGTCAAAAAAGAGGTATGCACCAGTATCCAGCGCGTACCTTTCCCTTAAAAAGGTATAAAGGGGTGAGGTATAGTCAAGCATGCCCGCCCAGGTATACCCGTTGATATAGGCAGGGATGGCGATAGGCATCACCAGCGCCCAGGCCAGGAACTGCCGGCCCGGAAACCGGTACATGCTCACCAGCCAGGCCGTGCCCGTACCAATTATAAAAGTGCCGGCTCCGACCCCTGCCAGCAGCAACAGGGTGTTTTGGAAATAGCCCGGGAGCAGGACCGATGTAAAATGGTGCCAGATTTCCGTTGGCGGCCGGGTAAACTCAAAAGTCACCACCAGCAGCGGAACAAGGATGATAAAAGTGATGATCAGCGTGGGCAGGATACTCTTAAGTCTTCCCGCGTACCGCCGCAGGCGTCTATGCAGCTCCTTTCTTATCTCCATCCTGCCTGATTAAAGATCATGACCGATTGCTCGCGGAACCGGCCCAGCTCTTCCAGCGAAACGGTGTCGGCACTAAAGGTCCCCCATTGCCGAAGCAGGTCCGGCCACCTTGCATCGGGCAGCACCGGGTACTCGAAATTTTCGAAGGCTATCTGTTCCTGGGCCTCTATGCTCAGAAGGAACCCGATAAGTTTCAGTCCGTTCTCCCTGTTTTCAGCCGCTGCGGTAATACCGGCTCCGCTGATATTCACATGGCTGCCTCTGCCTGACTGGTTCGGAAAAAATACTTCCACCTTTCGGGCCACATTTCTTTCCTCGCTGTTCTGTGAATTATGCAGCAATCCCATATAATAGGAATTTATGATCGCAACATCACCCAGTCCCGCCGCTATAAATTTCACCTGGTCACGGTCATTGCCGCTGGGTTCCCGGGCCATATTAGCAACCATGCCTTCCGCCCATTTCAGGGCACCCTCTTCACCGTGAACAGCAATGATTGAAGACATTAGAGACTGGTTGTAATGGCTGTTGGAGGAGCGTACCAGCACTCTCCCCTTCCACTCTTCTCCGGTAAGTCCCTCGTATCCGGAAAGCTCGTCGCGATTTACCCTGAGAGGATCATAAACGAAAAACCTTACCCTTTTGGTAAGCCCGGTCCAGTACATATCGCTGTCCCTCCAGTGCGGAGGAACCTTCTCCCTTATTGCCGGTGATTCCATTTTCTGAAGAAGTCCGAGCTCCTTTGCCATACTGAGCCTGCTCGCATCTGCGGTAATCAGCACATCGGCCCGGGTACGCTCACCTTCCATCCGCAGCCGGGTAATCAGCTGGTCGCTGTCAGCCCCCACCAGGTTAACCTTTATCCCGGTTTCCCCGGTAAACCGGGCAAGAAGTTTGTTATCCACCTCATAGTGCCTCGAAGAATAGACATTAACAACCTCGCCCTCCGGGCTGCAGGAAACGATGACAGTCATTATAATTATTGCACTGGTTACCCTGATCACTCCCGTTGAGCCTAAGGCAGCGATCACTTTCCGGATCAACCCTGTCACTCTTATAATTTTCAATCCCCTTAATTCTTTCATTCCGCCCGGTGCTTTAATGTACCTTCATTATGTGTGATATGTGATGTGTGATGTGTGTTGTGTGATGTGTGTTGTGTGATATGTGAAATGTGTGATCTGATTATTTTCGGATACGCTGCAAATTTATTTAATCCAATTATAAATACCAAGAATCAATCAGGACCCCTTTGGGATGGTGTTTTGGAAAAACATATTTTGAAAAGCGGGGGGAACTTATTTTCTTTGCAGAATCAAAAACAGGAAGTTCCGTCAATAGTGATGCAGCAGAATCGCAATCCGGGCGGTAAAATCATAATAAGACCGGGCAAAGACACTACCCGGTTAAATAGATTCAAAATCGTACAAGGCAGAATCATAATCCCCTGAAAAAGCTACCTTAACCAATTAAATAAAATAACCATGCAGACAGACAGGCAATACACCCAACCCATAGTACAGGCCATATTCAGGACAATCTTTTATGCTGCCATCCTGGGCGGCATCAGTCACCTGATATTTCTCGATTCCATCACCCTGACCCACACCGGAAAATTTGGCGAACATTCCTATACCGAATGGACCCAGGAGATCTTTCTGATGCTGAGTGCCATCCTTTAT
>PWPZ01000013.1 GCA_003556985.1 Bacteroidota bacterium | reverse complement strand
GGTACCGCTTACACAGCGCTTTTACCGCGATGAGACCGCCGAGCCCGGGAATACGTATGTATATTCAGTCAGTGCCGCCGACAGGGCAGGCAATGAAAGCATTTTTTCAACTGCCGATACCATCCTGTTCGGCAGCACCAATCCTCCGCGTTCCGTCAGGAATCTGCAGGCTGTCGAAAGAAACGGCGGCATATACATGAGGTGGGAGAGGGTGCCGGGCAATGATCTTGCCGGCTACAGGGTATACCGTTCAGATCTGTCTACGGGAGTATTTGAGCTTGTTCATGAAAGCCTGATTACTGAAACGGAATTCTTTGACCCCGGCGGCGATGCCGGTATGTGGTACCGGGTTCGGGCTGTTGACAATTCCGGAAATGAAAGCAGGCCGGGAAGCGCTGTCAGGCCGCTCACACCAAAAATTAATTGAGATCAGACACACAGCAAGTTATGGCAATTAATCAATTTGACAACATGCTAAAAGATTCTGAATCTATTATCCGGCATTCCGGTTATGGTAAAAACCGTAAAACAGGATTATTACGGGAATATACATTCAGAGGTATGAAATCGGGTACCTTCCAGTTTTGCAGGATCCGGAATGCTTCCCCTGATATCCCGGCCTTTTTTAAAACGGTGGTTTTTGTTTTTGCAGCAATGATTTCCTTCAGTCCCGGTTTTTCCCAGATAACCGATCCCCTTCCGGAAACCGATATTCGTCCTGTTTCATTCAGCGGCTCACTTGGTGTTTTGAGCGAGACCTATACGGCAAGAGGTATCGATCCGCGCCGTCCACCTTCTATGGGCCAGATAATGCTAAACACAAATTTTTCTCTTTTCGGCCTTCGTTCCGGTTTCAATATGTTATACTCTACCGACGACAATCCCCTTCGCCAGTCTGTGAACAAGTTTTATTACCAGGGTTCATGGAGATGGCTTACAGTGTCTGCGGGTGATGTTGCTCCCAGATTTTCCAAATACAGTCTGGGAGGTGTTACCGTACGCGGCGGTATGATAGAGTTGCATACCGGACTTCTTCAGGTATCAGCCACTGCAGGAAGGACGAAAAGAAGGGTTGAATTCAGCCCTGAGCCGGGTTTTCGTGATCCTTCATTTGAACGGTGGCTTTATGGCGTACGGCTGGGACTGGGCAGGCAACAGCGGACCGGTTTTGCCTTGTCGGGTGTATATGTTTATGATATTGCAAGTTCAATTGAACACTGGGATAAAATAAGACCTGCGGAAAATATAAGTGTTACACCGGAATTCAATCTCTCCCTCTTCAGTGGAGCTTTACGCCTTGAAAGCAATGTGACTTTTTCTGCATTTTCAATGGATGTAAACAGTGATAAAATATTGCTGGAAGAATTTCCAGGCTCGGGTCTGCTGACCGGTATATTCGAGCCCCGTAGCAGTACCCGGCTGGATTATGCCGGAGAGATATCGGCAAATATGAATGCAGGGCCATTCAGAGCATCGGGCGGGTATGAACGGGTTCAGCCCGGTTTCATGTCGCTCGGACTCGGACAGATAAGAAGTGACCAGGAGCTGATCAGGTTCCGTCCGCAGGCCAGGCTGATGAAGGGGAGGGTAAATATTGGCGGGAACTATAGCCGCGGAAAGAACAATCTTCTGGAAACCAGGCTGTCCACAATTCACCGGGAACAGATAGGCACCAATGTAAACCTGAGAGTGAGTCGTTCGGTAAATCTTTCCCTTTCCTATATGCAAATGCAAAATGAGAATAAACCGACCGACATGAGTATTCCGGCGATAGCCGAAACACATCAGAAACAGGTTTCCCGGAATTTTATGCTAAGCCCCACCATGGTGTTTCGCTCTGGAACAATGGCTCACTCGGTTTCCTTAAATGGTTCCTATCAGGTTCTGGATGACCGCAGTCAGGCGATATCTGACGGCACCCGAACAGCGGCTGGATTTACCAACTTGAGTACCGGCCTTTCCTACGGAACCTCCCTTCCCACGGGTTTGTCGCTTAACCTGGGAGGAAATATGCTTGCCAATGAGGCAGGTGCCGTCAAAAGCACCGGATATTCACTTAATACTTCGGCGGGATATGCATTTTTCAAAAGAAAACTGTCCACCAGCCTGGCATTGGGATGGTCGCAGAACGGAATTGAGTACGTGCAGATCGTCGACCGGACCGATCCCCTTATGAATGCGCAATACATCAAGAGGCTGACCGGACAGACCAGGGAAAACGGGATTATCGAAGGTGAATATGTGGTTAGGCAGTGGTCAAAGCAATTTATGATGAACCTTTCAGCCTCTTACCGACTGCCCAACGGAAACCCGCTACGCCTTATGGTCAGGGGATTGCTGAATATGCCGCCGGATAAGGGAGTACAGGCCTATAATGAAATGCATGCCACGTTACGCTATGATCACCGGTTTTAAAATGAATAATAATGTATCTTAATTAAATGACTTTTTATCCACCTGCCTGATGACTTCTGCCAGGCATTACCCAGTAATTAATTCTTATAATCTTTTATGTCATGAAATTTAAAAACAAATCATCTTTAATTTATGCTTTTTCTCTGATCGGGTTATTGTTTATACTGATTTTCGGATGTAAAAAAGAAGATCTGGCAGAACTGGCCAAACTCGGATCCCTGTCTGTTTCGGAAATTACCACGAGCAGTGTTAAAGTCGCCGCCATGGTGGAAAATAGCGGAGGAGTAAATGTTAATTCACGTGGACTGGTATGGGGAACTTCTGAAAACCCCGATATTGAAAGTTACGGAGGCAGAACTGCCGTTGGCAGCGGGACCGGGGAGTTTGTAACCACCATTACCGGATTATCACCCTCCACAAAGTATTATTTGCGTGCCTGGGCTACCAACAGTGAGGGCACTGCCTACAGCAGCCAGGTTGAGTTTATCACCCTTGCGGGGACAGCTGCGGTAACTACCGCCGAAGTAACCGGAATCACTGAAGACTCTGCCGTTTCCGGCGGAGAGGTTACAGACGACGGCGGTGTTGAAGTCACTGCCCGGGGAGTGGTATGGAGCACCACAGAAGAACCGGATATTGAAGAGAACGACGGTATTACCGAAGATGGCAATGGT
>PWPZ01000270.1 GCA_003556985.1 Bacteroidota bacterium | reverse complement strand
TCGTGGTTTGACAGGTGGTTGTGGTGATTATTTTTCAAAACTGGACCGGTTTGGTTATCCTGACTGGTGGCACAATGAAAAATTAGCTTTTCAGGAGGGTTATACTACAAACGTAATTACTGAGAATTCAGTCAGGTTCATTAAAGAAAATAGAAACAATCCATTCTTTCTGTATATTTCGCATCTTGCAATACATTTCCCCTGGCAAACACCGGAAGATGACGATCGTGAGACCAGGAGGGAAGGCGAGGAATTTACAAGCAATTATCCCGGACCTCAGAGCAAGCTGGGCCCGCATCCTCCCGAAAAGATCCCGGAAACCCTTATTGAAATGATTGAACACCTTGATCAGAGTGTGGGGCTTATTATTGAGACTTTACGTGAGCAGGGCCTTGATAAGAATACGCTGGTATTTTTCACTTCTGATAACGGGGGATACCTGAATTATCCGGTTAGCGGAGATATCTGGCCTGAAGTTGGTTCCAATGGTCCGCTGAGGGGTCAGAAAACACAGGTGTACGAGGGTGGCCACAGAGTTCCTGCCATTGCATGGTGGCCCGGGAGAATACCGGCTTTATCTGTTACCGGTGAAACGGTTATGACCTTTGACCTGTTGCCAACCTTTATGGACTTATCTGGGATCAAAATACCGTCTCAAGGCCCAAATGCCATTGATGGTGTAAGTATTTTGCCTCTGCTGCTTGATGGTGAGTCATTGGAGCCAAGGACATTGTTCTGGAGGGCCGGCGATCAAAAGGCTGTTCGCAGCGGATACTGGAAACTTGTTATCTCAGAAAAGAACAGTCCTGCTGAATTGTACAACCTGGCCGATGATATAGGTGAGTCTTTCGACCTCAGTGATCAATATCCTGAAATGGTGAGGAAGCTTAAAAAAGAACTTCAAACCTGGGAAAAAGATGTCGATTGAAAATAATTATAGTAAGAACAGTAACTTTAATTTAATTGATAGAAGTAAATATATTGATATGATTGCAAAAATGCTTACAGGAAGGAGCTTAAAGAGGTATTTAATGTTTCCTGGTCTTTTTTTATTATTTCTCGGGTTTCATAGTATTGACTCCCTTGCTCAACCGGAGGCTTTACCCCATCCGGAAAAAAACCCCCAATCATCCATTATGCTAACAGGTGAATGGGTGCCGGAAAGTACGCACGAAATCGATTTTTTTTCATTGCCGGTAATACCTTCGGAGCACACTATTGTAAATGATGTGAGGTATGCAGTGGGAAGAAAGGTTAATCAGCACAATTATCTGGTTTTTTATGATGGCATGTTCTGGGCCATGTGGAGTGACGGCCCCGGTGAAGCGCGGACTGATGATCCTGTAGCGCACAGGGATATAATGCCGGGACATGACCGGTTTGGTCAAAGGATATCTTATTCAAAGAGTATTGATGGTGTTAACTGGAGTGAGCCAAGAGACCTGGCCGGGCCTCCTGATGATGGATTTGGATGGATAGCCCGGGGCTTTTGGGTAAGGGATGGTCAGCTATTGGCATTGGTAACCAGGTACAGGGCCCCGACCTTCATGGGAGAGGGGTTGCAGTTACATGCATGGAAAATGGCTCCGGGAGAATACAGGGAATGGAAGTACAAGGGACTGGTGTTTGATAATGCCATGAATAATTTTCCTCCAAAGATGCTGCCTGATGGCAACTGGTTGATGACCAGGAGGGATAAAAATCGTGACGTGTATATGCTTGTTGGAGGAAAAGAAAGCTTTAACCAGTGGGAATCCTATCCTGTGATCGGGTTCGAAGATGAGGAGCTGAAAGCAGCAGAGCCGTACTGGCTTATGTTGCCTGATGGGAATATTGTAGCTTTTTTCAGGGATCAGCGGCGCAGCGGATATCTCTTCAGGGCATTTTCCCTGGATTACGGTCGCACCTGGAGTCGTCCTGTAAGAACCAATTTTCCTGATGCCACTTCCAAATTCAGCGGAATGAGACTTAGTGACGGAAGGTATATACTGGTTTCTAATCCCAATCCTGCCGGTCGTAATCCAATGACTCTTGCAGTGAGTGACGATGGTATGACTTTTAACAGAATGGGTTATCTTGTTGGAGGAAGGCATGTGGACTATCCTCATGTTATCGAACATGAGGGGTTTATATATGTTGCATTTGCGAGTGCAAAACAAAGCGTTGAAGTGCTGAAAATAAAGATAGAGGACCTTGATTTCAGCATGGAACCCTGAGCAAAAGCTATGTTCAGAAAATTGCAATATGGAATTATCTATACGTACCGCTGATGTTGTTACTGTTCTGATATATTTACCGGCTATGGTTGCGTGTGTAATAACCCCTGATGAAATCGTGCTCCGTGGCAGTGACGGAGCGAACTGGGATGTTGGAGTTATAACCATGGGATCAAATAAGTAATTATTGATGCAATTAACATACAAAAGTCTTCATGATTTTTGAGTTTAATTAAATAATTATTAAGTTTGGCAGGTATTATGTAATACATATAGGATTTAGATAGGTCTGTGGATTGAATGCTAATATTTTTTGAAAGTATGGAGATACGATTTAATGAAACCCTCATGGTACTTCGTAACACAAAATAAGATGTATAAAAATGAGCATAAAATAAATTGGGAGGCATTTACGGGAACTTTCAGTGCTGCTGCACTACTGGCAACAGGGTCACTCATCATGAAAAGTTCAGCTTGCGCACATGAACCCGGTAATGTTTCAGGGGATAAGCCAAACATTATTATAATAATGGCTGATGATCTGGGTTACGGCGATCTGGGCGGTTATTTTGGGGGAAGGGCTGAGACGCCGAATCTGAACCGTCTGGCCCAGGAAGGAATGATATTTACTGATTTTCACAGTAGCGGAGTATGGTGTTCACCTACAAGGGCAGCCCTGCTAACGGGCCGGTACCCTCAGCGGGTAGGACTCGATATTGATGCACTGGACGTGGACATTGAGAGTTGGGACGGTAATTACGGGATTGCCAGGGAAGGTCTGAATGAAATTACCATAGCTCATTATCTGAAGCAGGCTGGTTATTCCACGGCCGTATTCGGGAAATGGCATCTTGGATTTGATCTGTCTGCAAATCC
>PWPZ01000007.1 GCA_003556985.1 Bacteroidota bacterium | reverse complement strand
CCAAGTATTATCCTCTCTTTCTTCAATTATAAAATATTAATGAGCCCCTATTTCCCGCCGCAATCCCGTCATCTGCTCCCATGGCTGGACAACCAAAGACTTTGTCTTCAACTGGCCGCTGAAAGTTCCGGTTTCAATAAAGTTAAGTGCTTCTTTAAGCGATGCTTCCTCAGGATCGCCGAAAAGCCGGGTTATATCATCGGCTGCAAAGGCATCGGCCTCCAGTCCGTCAAAATAGTCGCCGAAATCATCTGCATTGGCAATCTTGAAAGTAACCGGAACAAAGGCATATGAATTATAATACCAGGCATTCATTCCCATGGGCTTTCCGTAGGTATCGCCTCCGATAATATAGACATCCATAAAAGGTCTCAGGCCGTTAATGACCATTTCACTTGCCGATGCGGTACCCCTGGTGGCAATTGTTATCAGGCGGTTAATATCCAGGCTGGCCTGGGGGGGATCAAATGTATCGGTAAAATTTTCGTCCTCTTTGTTGTCATTATAAAGGTATTTGGCAAAAGGCTCACCTGCAACCCTTTGACCACCGATAAAACTTGCCAGATAATTGGCAACGCTGGTCGCTCCTCCCCCGTTATACCTTAAATCCAGTATCAGCTCATCAATTCCTTCCGAATTAAAAAATTCCAGTGCCTCTTCCAATTCATCAAATGATGGAGTTGTAAAATTCTTGAATACAAGGTAACCGGTCTTGCTGTTACCAGTTTCAAACACTTCTTTGTGCAAAACTGTATTCATGATTACCTCCTGTTTTGAAACAGTCATCCCGACTTCATTACCTTCGGGATCAATAAAGACAAAATCATTGCTGACACCAATTTCATTGGCTCCCAGCAGCTGGTTAATACTTACCCCCACACGGATACGGGTACCATTTATTTCCTCGATTATCCAGCTTCGTCTTACGCCCTGCTCATACAAATCTGTCGAATTGAAGATGAAAGTAATCCTCAGTCTTCCCGTCTGATCCCACATAGATCCGAAACCGTAACCGATCATTTTGGAATCCCGGTAATAGGCCTCAAATTCTTGCCTTGTGGTAACATAACTCCACCTGTCCAGTGGCAAATAACGAAATTCTTCCATAAGTTCGTAAGGGGAGTCGAAATCGTTAGGATCAACATCGGGAAGCTGATCATACCAGTAATACCACTCCTTCATCAGACCAGAGAACGCCTCATTATTTTCATTAACAATCTGTTCTTCTTCTTCTTCCACTTCAATGTCGTCATCCTTTTTACATGAAGTGAACAGAATCTGACCAGACAGGGAAAATATGAAGATCAGGAATACATAATATCCCAAACTATTTTTTTTCATAAAGAGTAATATTAGGAAGCATTAATTATTAAAAATCAACAATACAGCAAACATAAAAGCAGGTAATTAATAAACGTTACAGCTCCTTTTTATATTTCAGTAAGCTGACCTTATTCACTGTTTTTAACCTTTTTCGGGGTATCTGTTAACAGGAATTTCTGCAAAAGAATTCCCGCCACAATCAAAACCAGTCCGCCGAAAGTCGTTAGAAAAATCTCTTCTCTCACCAGAACATGGATAAGAAGAAGGGAAAGAAAAGGCGTAACATAGATCAGGTTGCTTACTTTATCTGAAGAGGCAGCATATTGAAGTGCCTTAAGCCAGAATACAAAGGTAAAACCCATTTCAAACAAACCGATATAAATGCCGCCCAAAATACCGTAGAAATTAAAAACCCGTGAGCCGGGCCAGAAAATCATTACCACACCTATATAGAAAGAGGCAAAAAGGAAGCAAAAAAACAACTTGATCACCTCGTTTCGCCTGTCCATGACATTATAAATCCAGAACAGAGCCCATAAAACGGAACTACCAAGTGCAAGTGCTACTCCGAAAGGATTGGTTAAATTAAAATCAAAGGGTGCCCCTTGTGATGAAATCAGGTAAACGCCTGCGAAACTTATTAACATTGTGCCAATGCTAAGCAGGGGAATTTTTTGATTGAGCAGGGGTACTGACAGAATTACCAGCATAATGGGCCAGGTAAAATTCAGTGGCTGGGCAACCTGTGCCGGCAAAAGTGAATAAGCCTTCAGCAGTACGACATAATACAGAAAAGGATTCAGGAGCCCCAGAAAAGCGGATCTTATCAGCTCATTACGCGTTGCGCCACGGAGCAGGTAAAAATTCCCCTGAAGTAAAATTACCAAAAACAGCGCCAGGCAGCTGGTTAAGGTCGCCACGAAGACAATCTGCATAAAGTCAATGTATTCGAGGGTAACTTTAAATGCTGAAGCTGCGGTCGACCAGAACAGGATTGCCAGTCCGGCAAAAAAATATGCCCGCATGGGATCTTTGAGGTGCTGACCGGCCTCCATGGATTCAGGAGGATATTATTTCAAAGCCTGTATAGGGAACCAGTGCGGGTGGGATGGTTATCCCCTCCGTGGTTTGATTGTTTTCAAGCAACGCGGCCATGATCCTTGGCAGGGCCAGGGCGCTTCCGTTCAGGGTATGGGCGGGAAAGATCTTTTTTCCGTTTTCCTCCCTGTAACGCAGCATCATTCTGTGCGATTGGAACGATTCGAAATTTGATACCGAGCTCACCTCAAGCCATTTTTTCTGTGCTGCGGAATAAACTTCAAAATCATAGGTTTTCGCGGCGTGAAAACTCATGTCTCCCCCGCAAAGAAGTATTATACGGTAGGGTAACCCCAAAAGTTTTACCAGGCCTTCCACATATGAGGTCATGCTTTCCAGGCTCTGGTATGATCTCTCAGGATGCTGGATTTCGACTATCTCCACCTTGTCGAACTGATGAAGCCGGTTAAGCCCCCTTACATCCTTACCATAAGAGCCTGCTTCTCTCCTGAAGCAGGGGGTATAGGCAGTGAGTCTGCGTGGAAGATCATTATATGACAGGATCTCATTTCGGAATATGTTGGTCAGCGGCACTTCGGCCGTTGGTATAAGGTAAAGATTATCCTCATTTATATAATACATCTGCCCCTCTTTATCGGGCAATTGACCGGTGCCAAATGCCGAAGCTTCATTCACGGCAATGGGTGGAATTACCTCTGTATAACCTGCATTGACAGCCGAATCAAGGAACAAGTTGATCAGGGCCCTTTGTAATCTGGCAGCTTTACCCTTATAAACCGGAAATCCGGCTCCGGTAATTTTATTCCCAAGTTCAAAATCGATGATATCATATTTTCCGGCCAGCTCCCAGTGAGGCAGTGCCTCAGGAGGTAATTCAGGCATCCCCCCGCCTTCGCGCACCAGGAGGTTATCTTCCGGAGAGCTCCCCGGAGGAACGGTTTCATGCGGAATATTGGGTAACTGCAAAAGCAATTCTTTTACCCTGCTTTCAATACCGGAAAGTTCAGGCGCAAGCTGCTTGATTTGATCCTTCAGCAGTACGGTCTGCTCCTTTATCTTTTCAGCCTCTTCCTTTTTACCCTGCTGAAATAAATTCCCTATCTGTTTTGAAAGCCTGTTGAATGTTGACTGGCTTGTATCAAGTCTGGCCTGAAGTTTACGGCGCTCAGAATCCAGCGAGGTTAACTGATCTACAATACCGGCGGCATCAAAATTTTTTACTTTAAGACGGTTTACAACCAGACCGGGATTTTCGGATATATACTTTAGCGAAAGCATAAAGTGGCGTTTGAGGGTTTGTAACCAGAAAATAATTGCGCGTAGAACAAAAATGAAAGTGCGTAGCCCAAAAATAAAAAATCTCCTGAGAACTACGGCAAAGAGCCGGGCAGTTTTTCAGGAGATACTTAATTTAATGATAAAATGTTCTGTCAGGCCAGCGGCTCAATGGAAACAAAAGACTTGTCTCCTTTTTTCCTTTTGAAAACCACTTTGCCATCAACGAGGGCAAAAAGTGTATGATCCTTACCCATTCCGACATTAATCCCGGGATGATGTTGTGTACCCCGCTGGCGTATAATAATATTTCCTGCCTTGCAATTCTCACCGCCAAAGATCTTTACGCCAAGCCTCTTGCTTTCTGATTCGCGGCCGTTTCTTGAACTTCCTACCCCTTTCTTATGAGCCATTTCAGTGAAATTTTATATTATAAAACTATATCTTCAATTTGTATTTGGGTCAGATACTGGCGATGACCGTTCAGCTTCTGATACCCCTTCCTTCTTTTTTTCTTGAATACCAACACCTTGTCTCCTTTAAGGTGTGACAGTATGCGTGCCTTTACAACCGCATCCTTTATACCAGGCTTGCCAACATTGATCTTGCCGTCATTGTTGACGAGCAAAACCTTGCCCAGATCAACTTCGGAGCCCACTTCACCTTCAAGACGGTTAACATTAATCTTACGATCCTTTTCCACCTTGAACTGATGACCTGCTATGTCTACTATTGCATACATTATATAATGGATTACTATGATTATTATATTGGGTGTGCAAAAATAAGAAAGATTAATCTAATTACAAATTTTTATAGCCATTTAATTTTATACAACATGTTTGAGCCGATTTAAGCTATTTTATTTGCTAAATAAGTAAAAGGCTTTTACTTTTAAATATTGATTATTAATTTTACATGCAACAGGCGATCAGATATAAACTGCATTTTTTGAATCCTGCGCCTGTACTAAAGCACTTTTCAACAAAGCATTATGAGCAAAATCAAGTTGAATGTTCTTGGAATATCATACAGTCAGACCCAATCCGGGGCCTATGCACTTGTACTGGCTGAAGAGGACGGAGAACGGCGAATACCCATTATAATCGGAGGATTTGAAGCCCAGGCAATTGCTATTCAGCTTGAAGGACTGAAGCCACCGCGTCCGTTAACCCATGATCTTTTTCTCAGTTTTGCAACCTCTTTTGGCATTTCAATTCTGGAAATAAATATATATAAACTGGAGGAAGGGGTTTTTTATTCAAAACTTATATGTGAAGACGGGGAAAAACAGATGACAGTGGATGCCCGCACCAGTGATGCAATTGCTCTTGCTCTTCGTTTTCGTTGCAATATATATACCACTGAAGAGATCCTTTCCAAATCGGGCATTGTTATCGATATTGAGCCCGAGTCAAAAGAAAAGTCTCCTTCAGCCTCATCCAAATTTTTTACCGATCCCGTACCCGGCCATAAAAAGCCAAGTGAAGAACTCCATGAATTCAGCATTTCAGAGCTAAGAGAAATGCTTCAGGATGCCATAAAAAATGAAAATTACGAAAGAGCATCCGATATAAGGGATGAAATAAACCGCAGAAACAAGAACTCCTGACTGCTTAAAAGAACAGAGCATTTAAACCGGGGAAAATCACAGCCATATCATCGGTTTTGGTCAGACTGTGATAAAAATCCGGAAATAAATTTGTATCTTACTTAGAAACTTTAAAATAATTAAATTTTATAATCATGGGTATTTCAAAAAAATATTTACCTGGCAATGAGTTATGCAGGATAACATTCACCCTGCCCCCGGGCCGTTCAAAATCAGCTGAATCGGCAAATGTAGTTGGAGATTTCAATAATTGGAGCATCACGGCCAATCCAATGAAAAAAAGAAAAAACGGACAATTTGCCCTCGCCCTGGAGCTGCCCTGCAACAATGAATATCAGTTCCGGTATCTTCTTGACGGCAATGAGTGGGAGACAGATATGAAAGCCGATGACGTCGTTCCGGCACCCTTTGCCGACCAGTATAATTCTGTTGTAAAGGTGTGATTTCACCATTAAGTGCCCCGGTGACACGACTTTAAAGAGTAGCAAAAAAACCCTGCATTTATTTCTCAATGCAGGGTAATTCTGTTATTTCAGCTAATTGCTCAGGGTAACAGTACAGCATCTATTACATGCACCACCCCGTTTTCAGCCTCGATATCGGCTACGGTCACGCGTGCATCGTTAATAAATACACCATCATTATTGATCAGGACCGTCACCGTTTCGCCGAAAACAGTACCTATCTCCTGTCCGTCGCTCAAATCGGCCGACATGGCTTTTGCTCCAACCACATGGTAAAACAGGATGTCTGTCAGGTCGCCTGAAGGATCATCAAGAAGTGCATCAACCGTGCCTGCCGGAAGTGCCTCAAATGCGGCATCTGTGGGCGCAAAAACAGTGAAAGGCCCTTCACCCTGGAGGGTTTCAACCAGGCCGGCTGCGGTAACTGCAGCTGTAAGGGTTGTGTGATCGGCACTTCCGGCCACTATATCAACCACTGTTGCCGGCAAGGGTGACTCAGGAATGATCACCGCATCGATTACATGCACCACCCCTTTTTCAGCCTCAATATCGGCTACGGTCACGCGGGCATCATTAATAAATACACCATTATTGTTGATTGTTACCATTACCGTTTCGCCGAATACAGTACCTATCTCCTGTCCGTCGCTCAAATCGGCCGCCATGGCTTTTGCTCCGACCACGTGGTATAACAGAATGTCTGTCAGGTCGCCTGCAGGATCTTCAAGAAGTGCATCAACCGTGCCTGCCGGAAGTGCCGCAAATGCAGCATCTGTGGGCGCAAAAACCGTTAGAGGTCCGGGCCCCCGGAGTGTCCCGGTCAACCCGGCTGCCTCAACGGCCGCCGCCAGAGTATTGTGGTCATTACTACCGGATATAACTTCCATAACGTTTGCCGGCTCCCTCTCTTCAGGAGCAATCTCATCATCATCACTGCATGACACCATTGTAAATGCTATTAAACCCAAAACTATCGGAAGGGTTTTAAAAAAAATAATTTCTCTTTTCATAATTACCGTTTTTAAAATTAATATCAGAATCATTTAAGATCACAAACATCAGAGAAATCATTTTGTTCATTTTTTGTTTATCTTTTATTGTTTTTTTAATAAACACTATAATTTATACTTGAAAGATATTTGAAGCTCTTATTTAGGTCTTTATCAATTAAACCAAATTAAATACGCGATTTTTTTGTTTATTTTATTCAACTTCTATCTACACATTACCCCGTTACAACACTATTTTTCAATACCGATAAAAATTCATAAAAAAAGCTGCCACAACCAGTTGTAACAGCTTTTTTTTAAATTTCAGATAACCGGCTTGGAGGTTTACATATCCGGTTTTTCGGTTTTCTTTTTCAGCCGCTTATATATCATTTCTGTTTCTTCCTCCATACCCGGCTTCCTAAGCAGGGCAAACATATTGTTTTTATAGGCTTCCACTCCGGGCTGATCGAATGGATTTACATTCATAAGATATCCGCTTATTGCACAGGCCTTTTCAAAGAAATACATTAGCTGTCCCAGATAATATTCATTCAATTCGGGCAGATTAATAAGAATATTTGGAACGCCGCCGTCAACATGAGCAAGCATGGTACCAAGTTCCGCCTTCTTGTTTACCTCATCAATCCTTTTCCCGGCAAGGAAGTTCAGCTGATCATCGTCATTTTCCTCCCTGGGAATACAAACCTCCCTCTGAGGATGGAGTACGGAAATAACTGTCTCGAAAAGGTTCCTTTCGCCCTCCTGGATATATTGACCCATGGAATGAAGATCGGTGGTAAATGTTACGCTTGCGGGAAAAATGCCTTTCTTCTCTTTACCCTCGCTCTCCCCGTATAACTGCTTCCACCATTCGGCAAGATAACGAAGTTTCGGATTATAATTGGCAAGGATCTCAGTTTTTGGGCTCTGCCTGTAGAGTGCATTCCGTGCGGCAGCGTATATGGCTGAAGGATTTTCCCAGAACGGAGTTCCGGGGCGGGTCATCTCTTCCATTTTACGTGCTCCATCCACAAGCTTCCTTATATCAAAACCGGCCTGAACAATTGGCAGCATACCCACAGGAGTAAGCAATGAATATCGGCCTCCCACATCGTCGGGAATAACAAAAGATTTGTAGCCCCTGTCATCGGCAAGGTCGCGTAAGGCGCCCCGGTCGGCACTGGTAATGGCAACTATGCGTTTACCGGCCTCCTCTTTCCCGAATTTTTTCTCCAGGTGATTCCTTAATATCCGGAAAGCTATGGCAGGTTCGGTTGTGGTACCCGATTTTGATATCACTGTAATGGCATATGATTTATCATCAAGAAAATCAACCAGCTCTCCAAGGTAATCTTCACTGATGTTCTGTCCGGCGAAAACCATCTTCGGAAAGGGCCTTCCGTTTATGGCCATGCCAAAGGTGTTCGATAATGCATCAATAACAGCTTTTGCTCCGAGGTAAGAGCCCCCGATACCCACCACAACCATTACATCTATCTTTTTATTAAGTTCTGATGCCACCTCTTCGATCTCCCTGAGCGATTCTCCGGTAATATTTGAAGGCAGATCAAGCCAGCCCAGAAAGTTGGCGCCTTTTCCTTTGCGCTGATGCAGCTGGTGAATATGATAGCTGGTAAGTTCGTCATATTCTTCAAACCGGTCTTTTGAAATAAAAGGGAAAACATTTGAAATATTAATATCCAGATTCTTCATTTGTATAAATTATAATTTTCAATTAATTAATAAAATCGTTACAGGAGATGTCAGGCAAGCTGCTCGGTTAACAGCCTGATTTCAATTGAAGGGGCGATTCCTTCATATAATATATTGTAAACAGCATCGGTAATTGGAATGTTCACATCATATTTTTTATTTATTTCTTTAATGCATCGGGTAGAATAATATCCTTCAGCAACCATGTTCAATTCAAGAGTAGCCGATCTTACTGAATAGCCCTTGCCTATCATAACCCCGAATGCGCGGTTACGGCTGAACTGTGAATAAGCAGTAACAAGAAGGTCGCCAAGGTAGGCCGAGCTGTTTATGGCACGTTTGCTGGGATAAGTATGATCGAGGAATCTTTGTAATTCCTTAAAGGCGTTTGATATCAGTACGGCCTGAAAATTATCGCCGTAACCCAGTCCGTGACATATACCCGCAGCAATTGAGAAGATGTTCTTAAGCACTGCAGCATATTCGGTGCCATAAATATCATGGGAAACCACGGTACGGATAAAATGACTTTCAAGGCAGGAGGCAAGCATTTTAGCCTGCTTTTCTGTTTTGGAGGCAATGGTAAGATAGGACAATCTTTCAAGCGCCACCTCCTCTGCATGACATGGACCGGTTATTATCCCTATGCGGTCAAAGGGCACTTCAAAGGACCGGTTAAAATACTCGGCAATGGTTATGTTGTCTTCGGGTATAATGCCTTTAATTGCCGAAACAACCAGTTTACCTTCCAGATCTATCCCGGTATCAGATAACATTTGCTTCAAAAAGGCAGAAGGTATGGCAAAGATCAGAATTTCCGAATCGGAAACTATATGTGCGAGATCATTGTAAAACTTTATTCTTCCGGTATCAAAATTGACTGAACTGAGATATTTCGGATTATGATGGTACTGCTGCATGTAAGCAATGCTTTCTTTATTTCGCATATACCAGTTGATATGCCCGGTATTAAACAAAAGCATTTTGGCTATGGCGGTTGCCCAGCTGCCGCTTCCAATAACAGCGATTTTCTGTTTGTCGTACATTATGAACTTATTTTGACACCCAATCGGATACCTGTTCAACAGGAGGATTTTTCAAACCGAGTTTATTCTTTTTGTTATAACCACAAATTTCGTTATGCAGCCTGGCTGCCGAAACGCCTTTAAGACTGTCAGCTCGCAAATAGCCCAGTTTCTGCAGCACCGGAACCCATTCTGCCGCGATCCCCTGACTGGTGAATGCATCCGGATCATCCTTAACTGATTTTTTCTCCGGCCTCATCTGCGGGAAAAACAACACATCCTGAATAGAGTTGGAATTGGTCATTATCATTGCCAGCCGGTCTATTCCCACACCAAGTCCGGCTGTAGGAGGCATCCCGTATTCAAGTGCACGCAAAAAGTCCTCATCCAGCACCATTGCCTCAAGGTCTCCCCTTCTGGCAAGCGATAACTGCTGCTCGAACCTCTCCCGCTGGTCCAGGGGGTCATTAAGCTCGGAAAAGGCGTTGCAGAGCTCCTTGCCATTTATGATTGCCTCAAACCGCTCAACCAGACCTGGTTTGGAACGGTGCTTTTTTGCCAGGGGCGACATTTCAACCGGATAATCGGTAATAAAGGTAGGCTGGATCAAATACGGCTCACACTTTTCGCCAAAGATCTCGTCAATAAGCTTCCCCCTCCCCATGGTTTTATCAATCTCAACATCCAGTTTTCCGGCCGTCTCAATGAGTTCATTTTCATCCATCACAGAGATATCAATACCTGTAAATTCCTTAATCGCACCGTACATGGTGTAGCGTTTCCAGGGACGCTTAAAATCAATAACCTTATCGCCAACAGTTACCCTGGTTGAGCCGGTCAGATCAATGGCGGCCTTTTCAATCATCTCTTCTACCAGATCCATCATCCACAGATAATCCTTATAAGCAACATAAAGCTCCATCTGGGTAAACTCAGGATTGTGAAAACGGCTCATGCCTTCATTCCTGAAATCCTTTGCAAACTCATAAACACCTTCAAATCCTCCCACGATTAACCTTTTAAGATACAACTCATTGGCAATCCGGAGATAAAGAGTCATATCGAGGGTATTATGATAGGTTTTAAAAGGACGAGCCGTGGCCCCACCATATAAAGGCTGTAAAACGGGTGTTTCGACTTCAAGATAACCACGGTTGTTAAGAAAGTTCCGCATTGAATCCACCAGTTTTGCTCTCTTCACAAAAACATCCCTTACCTGCGGATTGACTACAAGGTCAAGGTACCTCTGCCGGTAACGCTGATCAGGATTGCTGAATGCATCGTAAATTTTCCCTTCTTTTTCCTTAACAACGGGAAGGGGATGAAGTGATTTGGCCAGCAGCCTGAATTCCTTTACATGTATTGATATCTCCCCCATACGGGTAACAAAAACAAATCCTCTGACACCAATTATATCACCAATATCAAGCAGTTTTTTAAAGACGGTATTGTAAAGAGTCTTGTCCTCTCCGGGGCAAACATCATCGCGTCTGATATAAATCTGTATCCTGCCTTCCTGATCCTGCAGCTCGGCAAAGGAGGCATTTCCCATGATACGCCGGCTCATAATCCTGCCGGCAAGCTGTATATCCTGAAAACTGTCGGTTTCCGGCTTATAGTTTTCAAGAATCTCACTTGTGGTTACATTGACTTCATAGCTTTCGGCCGGAAAAGGGTCTATGCCCAGACTTCTGAGCTCATTAAGGGCTTCTCTTCTTATTTGCTCCTGTTCACTCAATTGCAGATGATCCATCCTAGTATAACAAGTTAATCAGGTTAATATTCAATTAATTATGCTTAACAGGCAATTCAGATTAAGTAATTCAAAAAGATGTATCCCCTTGTTATTATTTATCAGTTTTAGTGATACCTATTATTGTGGGAATCCATATCTTAAAATTTTTTGCAAAGATAGAAGAATATCTTTGCCCGGCCGTGCATCAAAAAGGACAAATGAGAGAATTTTCCAGGCCGGCTTTCCATAATCGCCTTTACAGACAGGACACAAACTGCTGGCAGTATGGAAATTGAAGAGTCCAAATGATTATTTCAACCTTAAAGAGATACAATTTATAATTATTTGGCTTACTTTTATAATCTGCAAACAGAAAGGGAACCATGACAGGGCATGATAATACAGACAGGAAAAACAACCGGCTTCCCCCATGGATGAAGATGAAGCTGCCCATGGGTTACAAGTACTCCAGGGTAAAAAATCTTAGCCATAAACATCATCTCCATACCATCTGCTCCAGCGGTAATTGTCCCAATATCGGAGAATGCTGGAATAACGGAACTGCCACCTTTATGATACTTGGCGATGTATGCACAAGAAACTGCAAGTTCTGTGCTGTCAATACTGGCAAGCCGGGTCCCGTGGATACCGGAGAACCCCGGAGGCTTGCCGAGTCGGTGCGTTTGCTTGGGCTTGATCATTGTGTCATAACATCGGTCGACCGCGATGACCTTCCCGACGGAGGAGCGGGAATATGGGCAGAAACTATAAGAAGCATTAAAATGCATAATCCCTGTACCACCATCGAGGTGCTCATACCCGATTTTAATGGTGAGGAATCGCTTGTAAAGATGGTGATAGATGCCCATCCGGAAGTTATCTCACATAACCTTGAAACGGTGAAGAGACTGACACCTTTGATAAGAAGCAAGGCCAGATCCGAAACAAGCCTGGAAGTCATAAAGATG
>PWPZ01000002.1 GCA_003556985.1 Bacteroidota bacterium | reverse complement strand
GAGAATAGAAAAACCATCCGCCCCCTGAGGGACGGGGTGATTGCCGATTTTAACGCGGCCGAACAGATGATCAGGGGTATGATAAAGATGATAGACAGCAAACCCAGGTTGTTTTCTCCCACACTGAAAATGGTGGTTTGCATACCGTCGGGCAGTACGGAAGTTGAAGTTCGCGCTGTAAGGGATTCTTCAGAGCATGCAGGAGGCCGGGATGTATTTCTGATATACGAGCCAATGGCCGCATCAATAGGAATCGGGGTCGACGTGGAATCACCTGACGGGAGCATGATAGTAGATATTGGAGGGGGGACCACCGAAATTGCAGTGGTGGCCCTTGGTGGAATCGTTTGCAATAAATCCATCAGGGTAGCGGGTGATGGATTTACAACAGATATTCAAACCTACATGAGGCATCAGCATAATATTAAAATCGGTGAGCGTACGGCTGAAGAGGTAAAAATAAATGTGGGCTCTGCCCTGCCCGACCTTGATGATCCTCCGGCCGACTATATTGTCCGGGGGCCCAACCTCATGACAGCCATGCCTGTTGAAATACCTGTTTCATACCAGGAGATAGCCCATTGCCTGGATAAATCCATTTCAAAAATTGAATCGGCAATTCTGAGCGTACTGGAGCAAACTCCTCCTGAACTCTATGCCGACATCGTTCAAAGGGGTATCAATATAGCAGGAGGCGGTGCACTTCTCAGAGGTCTGTCTAAAAGGCTGATGGACAAGATCGACATCCCGTTCCATGTGGCAGAGGATCCTCTGCATGCAGTGGCAAGAGGAACGGCAATAGCACTGAAAAATGTTGATAAATTTTCTTTTCTCATGCGATAACAGGATGATAGTTAATGCAGAACCTGATAAGATTTATACAGAATAATCATTTTTTTATTCTTTTTATATTTTTTGAAATTGTTGCCCTTACTCTGGTTTTTCAAAACAATAACTACCAGAAAACCCTGGCTTTCAACATTTCAAGAAATATAAGCGGATATATTGATTCCCGGATATTCTCATTCAGGCAGTATCTTTACCTGTCCGAAACCAATCAGGCACTTGCGGAAGAAAACACACGGTTGCGCAACAGCCTCATTTCATCATATAAACAAAGGACAGCAGCAGACAGAAACGTTGAATTTGATTCGGCCTGGGTACAGCAGTATAATTTCATACCTGCAAAGGTAATATCTAACTCGGTTAACAAGCAGAACAATTTCATAAGCATAGACAAGGGGTCGATCCATGGAGTCGAACCCGACATGGCCGTTATTTCACACGACGGGATAGTTGGAATTATAACAGGAGTATCGGGTCATTTTTCCACCATTATCCCTCTTTTGAATATTGACCTTAGAATAAGCTCTAAAATTAAAAACACAGGGTATTTCGGCTCACTGCACTGGAATGGCAATGATCCCCGGATTGCCCTGCTTCATGAATTACCTCATCATGTTACCATGAATGCCGGCGATACTATTATCACTTCAGGGTATTCAGCAATATTTCCGGAAGGTATCATGATCGGGACTATATCAGATTATGAAATCAGGGGAGGTAATTTCTACACTGCGGTGGTGGACCTTTCCACCGATTTCAATAAATTAAATCAGGTTTATGTAATTGAGAATCTTTTAAGGGAAGAATTACTGGAACTGGAACTACAAACCACTGAAAGTTATGATTAAGGTTTTACCCCGCAATATATTCCGGATTTTTATACTGGTTTTATTCCAGGTATTCATTCTGAATAATCTGCAGTTCAGTGGATTTGTGAATCCTTATATGTATGTGCTTTTCATACTCCTCCTCCCTTTTGAGACTCCCGGATGGTTATTGCTAAGCCTGGCTTTTGTACTTGGAATTTCAATAGATGTTTTCGCCAACACCCCTGGTCTGCATGCTTCTGCCACTGTTTTAATGGCATTTCTCAGACCCCTGGTGCTGGATTATTTTGCCCCAAGGGATGGATATATGCCCGGCACTTTCCCCAGGGTATACTATTACGGAATCGGGTGGTTCTTTCAATATGCCGCCATACTTATATTTGCACACCATTTTTTTCTGTTCTATATTGAGGTATTCAGACTCAGCGATTTCTTCATTACATTCCGGAGAGTCTTTTTCAGCGGCATTTTCACCCTGTTCCTGGTAGTAATCAGCCAGTTTTTTATTTTCAGAAAATAGTAAGGAAAATATATAAATCAGCTTAGATGACAGATCGTTTTTCTGACAGAAAATTCATTATAGGTGCCATAATGGTCCTGCCACTTCTGGTGTTTATTATAAGGCTGTTCATTTTGCAGGTTATGGACCCCTCCTATAAGCTTAGTGCCGACAGTAATGTGCTGCGTAATGTTACGCAGTATCCGTCGCGGGGACTGATATTTGACAGGAACGGGGAGATGCTTGTTTATAATGAGCCGGCATATGACCTTATGGTGGTGCCGGGTCAGCTTGCTCCCTTTGATACCGCAGAATTTTGCACCATACTGGGAATTACAAGAGAATATGTTGATGCGGGGATAAAGGAGGCAAGGCAATACTCAAGGTTCAGGTCGTCGGTTTTTCTGAAACAGATCTCATCGCGCAACTATGCCGTCTTACAGGAAAAAATGCACCAGTTCCCCGGTTTTTATGTCCAGCCCAGAACGCTCAGAAAATATTCCGGAGACATTGCAGCCCATATTCTGGGTTATGTGGGTGAAGTGGATAACACGATCATACAGGAGAATCCCGAATATGTAATGGGCGACTATATTGGCGTTACGGGTGTGGAAAGCACATACGAAAAAGAGCTCAGGGGGACCAAGGGGGTGAATATTTTTCTGGTAGATGTGCATAACCGGATAATGGGCCCCTACCAGGAAGGCAGGTTTGATGCCCCGGCCGTGGTTGGCAACAATGTCACCCTGACGCTCGATGCAACACTCCAGGAATACGGGGAAAGGCTTATGCAAAACAAAAAAGGCAGCATCGTTGCCATTGAGCCTTCGACAGGAGAAATTCTTACCCTGGTATCCGCACCTACCTACCAGCCCGATCTGCTGGTTGGAAGGGTAAGGTCACAAAATTTCAGGCGCCTTGT
>PWPZ01000114.1 GCA_003556985.1 Bacteroidota bacterium | reverse complement strand
GCTGCCTGCATAATGCTGTGTAAACCTCATACCTTCTTCGGCCATCCTGTCAAGGTTGGGAGTCATGATCCTTTTTTGCCCATAGCTGCCCAGGTCACCATATCCAAGATCGTCGGCGAGGATATAGATGATGTTGGGCTTTTCAGGATTCATCTGGCTTCTTTCGGAAGGGGCGCTGCAGCCTCCGGAAAACATGCCCAGCAGGAAAGCCGCTCCGGGCAATGCAGGTCGGATAGTGATTCTGTACATTGGGGAAATGTTTAATAGTCTGTTAATCCAATTCTATGTCTCAAATATAAGATAAAATGACAAATCGCCCGACTCAATAATGGTGTAACACTCCGGAAACCAAATCGGACTGGTTTTGCCAACTCCGGAACCGGTAGGTGAGGCCAACCGGGGTAGGGCAGGGATGGTGTGAAACTCTACTTAACCAGTCCCGATATCTTTTTGAAAATCTCATTGCCGGCATTACGGGTGAGTTCGAATAGAATACTTTCCATGGTGGTGATGCGGGCTCCTTCCTGCCGCATGCGCTCTATGGCAATCAGTTTGTCGTCGGGTTTTCTGGAAGAGATGCAATCTGCTGCTACAACAGGCCTGAATCCGCCGTCTAAGAGATCAAGGCAGGTCTGCAGCACGCAAACATGTGCTTCAATGCCGCAGATTATTATATTCTGCTTCCCCAGGATAGTGATCTCTTCCCTGAATGCATCCTCCTCAAAACAGCTGAAAGAAATCTTTTCTATGTAATTGAATTCGGGAAACTTGCTGACTATTGACGGGTCGGTGGCTCCCAGGCCTTTTGTGTACTGCTGGGTAAGGACAATGGGAACCGAAAGTATCTGAAGCCCCTCGATAAGCTTCAGGCAATTTTGAAGGACTTTTTCACTCTCATAAATATGAGGCAGCAGCCTTTCCTGGATATCTATAACTGCCGCAGCTGTCTCTTTTTGCAGGATTCTCATGACTTAACGTTTTTAAACCACCTCCTGAAGTAATGAAATCTGAAAGTAGGGGGTAGAAGTTTAAGAAAAAGATTTTTTACTATACAAAAATACCATAATCACGATATTAATTTTAATATAATGACATACATCTTGAAAATTAGTGAGATTCTGGCTATCAGGCGGTTTTCAACATGATTTGGCTTCGATCGCTTTTTTAATTATACATACCGGAAGGGCTATGCTCTGCCAGGATATTACTAACTAACAGTCCTGCCGCTATGAAAGTCTAACTCAACAAGGGTGCCGGCAATGGAAGGTGTCTGATAATTTTTGAAAATATTTACTTTCAGCTATTTTGTTTATATTCAATTACCTCTTTCTATGCAGACATCATGAAGTTTTTCACAAGGTCCGGAATGGTTTTTAAAATATTCGCTTATGGATTACAACCTTTTTGTAATAGTTATCGTCTTATTAATTGGATGTTATTTCAATATTGCATAAAGAATTTATTATTCGGTGGTCCTTTAATTGAAGGCCATATGAACGCCCACATACTTCTGCTATTGCAATTTGATAATGAAAACGGGATTTGTGAGCGGACCTTGTGATAAAATATGTCATGCCATGAGTTACAGGCCTTATGGCATCGTTTTTTCAGTCAATTCATATTAATATAATATATTATGAATTATGATTTTTCAAATATAACCATTCTGATTGCTGAGGATGAAAAATTAAACCGCTTTTTTTTGAAAGAGTTGTTTCGGCAGACCAATGCTAATTTGATTATGGCAGAAAACGGCAAGGAGGCCGTTGAACATGTTGAAAACAATCCCGCGATAAAAATAGCATTGCTCGATATTAAAATGCCAGTTATGGATGGTATGCAGGCCGCACAAATTATCAGATCCAGGTCTGCAAAGATAGCCCTTATTGCCGTAACTGCCTTTGTACAGGAACTTTTCGGGGAAGAGGCATTTGAAGAAAGGTTTGATGCATATATCCCTAAACCGGTTAATTCCGGCAAGCTGTTTCAGATTATTGAATCCTTTTCCAATTGAGGGAACTCACCATTTTCGACCCATACAGAGTTTCTGAATGCAACGTGTTCTAATAATAAAAGTCTGTCGCCGGTCACCTGGGGCAGCATCAATTTCGCCGTCAGTATCCGGAACGTTTGTCTTTACAGAGGCATATCCAACGCGATTTATTCGTGTTTGAGCGTTTCGGCCGGATTCTTTCTTGCAGTTGAATAAACCTGCCAGGATACAGTTGCCACGGCTATGACCTGGGCAATTAGTGCCGCAAGCAGAAAATCAGCCAATCCCGGTGAGGTCCTGAAAACGAAATTCTTCAGCCACCCTCTTGCAAAATACCAGGCAACCGGCCAGGCCAGGAGATTGGCTATCACAACCTTTCCGGTAAGTCCCGATGAAAGAAGAAAGCTCATTCCCAGGCTGGTTGCACCGTGAACTTTTCTAATTGAGATTTCCTTAATCCTGCTCTGAGTGGTAAAGGAGGAGAGAGCGAAGAGTCCCAGGCACGATATCAGTATCGATGCCAGTGCGAACCAGGTAAAAAGCTCTCCGAACCGCTTTTCCGAATCATATGCACTTTCCATTCGGTCGGCCAGGTATTGATATTCAAAAGGATAATCGGGTACCAGTTCATCCCACGTGCCCCTGAGGAACTCAACACTTTGAGGGAGATCGCCGGGTTCGGCACGTATGTAGATGAATCCTTTTGCTCCTGACCGGGACAGGGCTATTGTGACCGGTCTGATATCCGCCTTAAGTGAAGCTGTATGAAAATCCCTGACCATTCCGACTATCTCATGGTCGTTAATGGTTTCACTCAGAATATCATCTGTTTCCATGGCGCCCGCTGCCGCCTGGTTGACCAGAAATACCGAGCTTGCCCTCTGGATCATGCTTTCGGAAAAATCCTCGCCGGTAATGACATCAAGGCCGAAAACCCCCGTAAAACTCTCATCTACCTGTAACAGTGGCCAGGTGAAATTCTTCTCCCCGTGATACACGCTCCATACGTTTCCCGCCTGGTACAGGGGCTGGTTTGTGCGGGTAATTCATTTGATAAGCGGGTTTGAAAGGCCTGTTTGTTTAAAGACATCAAATTTATCTGCGATCT
>PWPZ01000059.1 GCA_003556985.1 Bacteroidota bacterium | reverse complement strand
TGTACGGGTTGATTTCCAGTCTTTCCTGCTAGCAAGAATTGCTTTCTGAAGATCGGGTGAAAGGGCTTCATCAGCATCAAGTGACAGGACAACCGGAAATTTCGCCATCGAAACGGCAAAATTCTTTTGCTGCACGTATCCCTCGAATTTGTTACGGATGAATTTTACACCAAACCCACTACATATCTCAAAGGTACGGTCGGTCGAATATGAGTCTACGACAACTATTTCATCAACCACTTCCGACAGGGACTCCAGGCATCTTGCGATGTTTTTTTCCTCGTTGAAGGTTATTATTACTGCTGAGATTTCAGGCATAGATATTTATTTATCATCTTATAAACCACCTCCCGGTTAACGGGAACCTGTATAAATCTGAAAGAGACTGTTCATTCCTGCACATAAACACGTTTCACCCTCGATGAAATATTTGTAAACACTTCATATGGAATTGTCGATAATGCGTCTGCAATATCGGAAATGGGATTATCTTCTCCAAAAACAATAACTTCATCTCCTTCTCTGGCTGTCAGGTTACCTATATCAACCATGCACATATCCATGCAGATATTGCCAACTACAGGAACAGATACCCCGTTAATTATCATTCTGCCGGTGCCATTCCCAAGCCTCCTGTCTAGTCCGTCGGCATAACCCACAGGCACAACAGCTATGCGGGTATCGGATTTTGTTTTGTGTCCCCTCGAATACCCTACCGTATGACCCATTGGGACCTCCTTTATCTGTGATATTATACTCCGGAATGTGTTAACATTGGCCAGCTTGTTATTTTCAATGGCACTAATGCCGTACAGACCAATTCCCAGACGGACCATGTCCAGCTGTGCTTCGGGAAACCGTTCAATGCCTGACGAATTCAGGATATGCCTCATTACCTTATAATACAACTCATTACATATCCGGTCTGCCATAGTGATGAAAAGATCGATCTGCTCCCTGGTAAAATCATCATGTGAAGGATCATCACTCGCGGCCAGGTGAGAAAACACTGAACACACTTTTATATTCCCGCTCCCGGTTATTATCCGTAAAAGTTCTGGTAGTTCCCGGCCCGAAAACCCCAGGCGGTACATTCCGGTATCAAGCTTGATATGGATTGGGTAATCCTTAATATTCTGCTGCCGCAGTTTTTCAATCAGTATCCTGAGCCCTGAAAAATTATAAATCTCCGGCTCCAGCTTGTGGACGGCCATTCTGGACAGGCTTGCCTTATCAGGGTTCATTACCATTATGGGCACCTTTACCCCTGCTTTACGCAGACTTATGCCCTCGTCAAAAAAAGCAACGGCAAGGTAATCTACCAGATTGTATGCAAGGGTATTGGCAATTTCGTAACTGCCGCTTCCGTAAGAAAAAGCCTTTACCACGGCCATTACTTTAGTGTCCTGCCTGATCAGCGATTTAAAATAGTTGTAATTTCTTACCAGATTGTCAAGGTTAATCTCCATTACGGTAGCATGAACCTTCTCTTCAAGAAGTGTGGATATGCGCTCAAATCCAAAATCCCGCGAACCTTTCAGCAAAACGGCTTCATCATAAAAACTATCCGGCTCAAAATCATTGATAAATTCTTCGGTCGAGCCATAAAAATCGGATCTGCCGGAAAAATGCTCCTTAATTAGCGGTACATTTTTTCCAATGCCGATTACACGGTCTGTTTTCTCCCTTGTCAGCAGTTCACCTGTTTCACTGTAGAGCTCCTTAATGGTTTTTCCGGTCTGGAACATGTCGGAAAGAATAAGGGTTTTCTTCCTGTGCTGGCTCTGCCTGGAAAGAAAATCCATGGCAATTGCAAGGGAATCGGGATCGGAGTTGTAACTGTCATTGATAATTGTACAATTATTTATCCCCTGCTTCTGCTCCATCCTCATGGCCACGGGCTGGAGATTGCTTATGTTGCGGGAGATGTATTCGGGCGAATAACCCAGCCACAGTGTTACACTCCAGGCATGAATGGCGTTCTCTATCGATGCCTGGTCTGTGAATGGTATAGTGGCAGAACAGGCTTCGCCTCTGAATGATGCTTTGATGGATGTAGCGGCTGAATGACGTGATATTTCCGTAATAACCAGGTCAGCCCCTTCAGAAACCGACCAGGTAAAAAGAGGAATACCGGTAAAACTGCTATTG
This sequence comes from Bacteroidota bacterium, assembly GCA_003556985.1. GTDB lineage: Bacteria > Bacteroidota > Bacteroidia > Bacteroidales > PUMT01 > PXAP01. The sequence continues at coordinate 10,164 of PWPZ01000059.1, read as the reverse complement.
TTTCTTACATATTCATCTATCAGGCAATGGTCGCGGCAATAAATCAGCACCCTGGAATTTTTAAACAGCTCAAGCTTTTGCGCCAGCTTATGCTTCATGTCGGAAAAATACTCCTGGTGCGCCTCACCCATATTTGTTATAACCCCTATATCGGGTTTAATGATTGCCTCCAGATTGACCATCTCCCCTGGACGGGAAATTCCTGCCTCAAAAATAGCCAGTTCGTGATGGGGCCTGATAAGCCATACCGACAGGGGAACACCCACCTGTGAATTATAGCTTTTTGGTGAGCGGACAATAACCTTGTCTTTTTGAAGTAACTGAAACAGCCACTCCTTTACTATAGTCTTGCCGTTGCTGCCGGTAATTCCGATAACCGGTAATCTGAATAAAGAGCGGTGCATGGCCGCCAGTTTTTGCAAAGCTTCCAGGGTATCCGGAACAAGAATAAAGTTAGCCCCGGGGTAAGGGAGAAGGTTTTCCGGGAGGCGGCTGACAACAAAATTCCTGACCTGTTGCCGGTACATGTCGGAAAGATAGTCATGCCCGTCATGACGTTCGCCTGAAAGAGCAAAAAAAACAGAATCCCCGGGAAAAGAAAACCGTCTGCTGTCGGTCACCAGATGCCTCACAATAATATTCCCGGATTCCAGATATAATTCTCCGCCGCATGCCGCAGCTATTTGCTGAATACTATAGTCGTTCATATAATTCCGGTAGCGTATTTTCCACAAGTCAAAGCTTTACATTATTTTAGCCTGTCCCTGTTTTTATGTCTGGTATTTAAAATTGGAGGAACATCTGATTGCTTTCTTATTTAATTGTTAATTTTACAAAATTAAATAAAATGCCTTACCAACAGCTAATATTGTTATATGTATCCTGAAAATTTAAAAAAGAACCTGAATTACAAGCTCCGGGAACTTGAGTTAATTATAAAACAGATCAACAGTGATAATGAATTCTCCGATATTGATATTGATCTTGCAATAGAAAAAGCCAGGAATATACATGATATACTCCTGAGTTTCAAAGCAGAAATCCCCGAAGATCCCGGCGGGGAAAAAAAACCATTGCCCTCCGGGAAGCCAGTCGTACCTTCAGATCCTGATCCGGTTAAAGATGATAAAATCTACGAAGCCGAAGGAATCGTTCCGGGCCCCTCCCAGAGTATGGGAATGGGAGACCGGCACCAGGGACGGCCAAAAGAACAGGAGTCCGCTAAAAAACCCGGAGAGGAGCCCGGTGAGGAAGCCGGAAGGAAATCCGGAGAGGAGCCCGGTGAGGAAGCCGGAAGGAAATCCGGAAAAGGTTCCGGCAAGAGATCCGGAAAAGAAGCCGGAATGGAGTCCCGGGAAGAATCCGGCAAGAAGTCCGGAGAAGAGGCCGGTTACGATACCGGGAACCAGGATACTGGCGGGAGAAACATAAAAGATCAGGAAGCCACAAAAGAACAGGAAGTTAAACCGTGGCACAGAGAAGAAAAGGAGGCTGAACATCAACCATCATCAGACCAAAAGGGAGAATCTGAACCTGACAAAGAAAAGGAAACAACCCCTCCGGCCGGACCTGAAGCCAGTGATAAGAAACCCCGGTCAGCCGGAAAAAATACTAACCGACCGGACAATATAGAAATAGTGGCCGACAAATATCAGTCCTCCCAGAATTACATTAACAAGGCAATCGCAAAAAAACAAACCCAAAAAGATCTTACAAGCCGGATACAGTACAGGTCAATCGCTGATTTGAGAAATTCCATCGGACTGAATGACAAGTTTTTGTTCATTAAGGAAATATTCAGGGGCAGACCGGAGAAATATAATCAGTGCATAGATGATATTAATAATTCAAAATCATATGAGGCGGCCCTGACCCTGCTGAGAACAAAGTATTCTATCGATGAGAAAAGTGAAGCGGTTAAAAAATTCCTGGTTCTGGTAAAAAGAAAACATCAGGCTGAATAACAAAATGATATGGGAAAGCTTATACTGGTGCCCACCCCTGTTGGAAATCTGGCGGATATCAGCTTCCGGGCAATTGATACATTAAAATCGGCCGATCTGATTCTTGCTGAAGACACCAGGAAAACCGGCATTTTACTGAAGCATTACTCCATCCAAAATAAGCTGCAGCCCTACCATCAGCATAATGAACATAAAATTACAGATGTGATAGCAGACAGAATCGAAAGGGGAGAAACTATTGCCCTGGTGTCGGATGCGGGTACCCCTTCAATATCCGATCCCGGTTACCTGCTGGTGAGAAGCTGCATAGAGAGGAATATAGATGTGGAGTGTTTGCCGGGTGCATCGGCTTTTGTACCTGCACTGGTGAATAGCGGACTGCCCTGCGACAAATTCTGCTTTGAGGGATTCCTTCCCCACAAGAAGGGAAGGCAAAAACAGATCGGCAACCTTACCGAAGAAACCAGGACAATGGTATTTTATGAATCCCCCTACAGGTTGCTCAGGCTTCTCGAAGAATTTGCTGCGGCTTTCGGACCGGAAAGGCGTGCATCGGTTTCCCGGGAACTTACAAAGCTATATGAAGAAACGATCAGGGGTAGCCTGAAAGAACTTATCCTGCATTTTCAGAAAAAACCCATAAAAGGGGAAATTGTTGTTGTTGTTGAAGGAAAAAGAAAATGAAGCAATAACAGATCAACTTTTTGCCCGGCCGAACAGGTAATACCGATATAAGCCGCACAGATTATGTATATATAGTCAACCACATTCTTCAACCTCAATGGAAAAAAACAAATATACATTACTGGAGCTGTCAAAGCTAATAGGCAAAACCATTGAAAATGCCTTCCCGGGAAGATACTGGCTGGTTGCCGAAATAAACGAGATCAGGGAAAACCAGAACGGACATTGTTATCTTGAGCTGATAGAAAAGGACAGCGAAAAAGACAGGATTATTGCAAGATCAAGGGCCACGATCTGGGCAAATACATGGAGGATGCTCAAAAGCTATTTTGAAACTGCCACATCACAGCCGCTGGGTAAGGGAATGATGATCCTTGTGGAAGTAAGTGTGGTTTTTCATGAGCTTTACGGACTAAGCTTCAATATAAGAGACATAGACCCGGTTTATACCCTGGGAGACCTGGAAAGAAAAAGGGCCGAAACAATCAAAAGGCTGGAGCAGGAAGGAATTATCAATATGAACAAAGAACTTCCCTTCCCGGTGCTTCCCTCACGTATTGCAGTAATATCCTCCCCAGGGGCAGCAGGCTATGAAGATTTTATGCATCAAATCACTAACAATCCCGGGAAATACCGGTTTGCAATCACTTTGTTTCCTGCAACAATGCAGGGTGATAATACGGTATCTTCAGTAACAGAAGCTCTTGAGGAGATTTTTGAACAGGAAAGCAGCTACGACCTTGTGGTGATCCTTCGGGGAGGAGGTTCGTCATCCGATCTCAATAGTTTCGACAGCTATGAAATAGCCTCGCATATTGCCCAGTTGCCTCTGCCGGTCATAACAGGAATAGGTCATGAACGGGACCGCACAATTGCAGGTATGGTTGCTAATACCGATCTTAAAACCCCGACCGCAGTTGCAGAATTTTTAATAGGAAAGTTCCATATACTCGATATTAAAATCTCAAATCTTTCAGGGAAAATCTCCGGGGCAGTAACAGGAATAATCGAGCAGAACAGGCAATTTTTAGATTTTGCGGCAAAAGATCTTCCCCGCCTCACCAGCAATAATATCAGACAAAAAGGCATGCATATGAGATCGGCAGGATCGGTCATTGCAGGATCGGCAATCAGGTTTTTGCAAAAAAACAGGCATAAACTCGATTCGGCCCATTCAGGTTTTGGATACATCGCAAAAAATTATTTATTTAACCGAAAAAATAAAGAGCAGGATTTCAGAAACCGGATACTGCCTAACAAAACCAGGGAGTTGATCAGAAAAAAATCTGACAGGCTAAAACTCCTTGATAAAACATTGACCCTGGTTGATCCGGAAAATATTCTTAAAAAGGGATACGCCCTGGTTTATAAGCAGGGCCGGATTGTAAAAAACATCGTGGAAATAAAAAGTAGCGACATACTGGTAACCAAATTACACAACGGCCGTATAGACAGTAAAGTACTGAAGGTTAGTACGGATAAAAAACATCTCTAATTGTCGAGGATTGAGTAAGATTATTAAATATTGTATTTTCTTTTTTGCCCTGTCTTTGCAGGCAGAACAACTCCGGGCTGATAATCTGGTAATTGACAGCCTGAAGCAGCAGTTGCAGCAGTCTGATGCCTTTGAAAGAATTGGGATTCTTAACGAGCTCTCCCGGTTATACTGGAATGAGTCGCTCGACCAAAGCAGGGAATATGCCCGTGAAGCTTTGCAAATTGCCGAGCATTTTGACGACAAAAAGGGTGTTGCCGATGCGCTGAACAGGCTGGGCAACGCCGAATACATTGACAATAACCACAATGAAGCTATCACCTATTATCAGCGTTCATTGTATATAAGATTAAATATAAACGACTACCGGGGTATTCTCGGATCATACAACAATCTGTATCTGGCATATAATCAGCTTGGAAATCCTGAAACGGCAGTTGATTATATTCAAAATGCCGTTGACCTCAGCATTGAAATTGACAACACATCTGATATAGCAAGATATTCCAATATGCTGGGTGCTGCAAAACTGGAATTGCATGACTTTGAAGATGCAAAACCATATCTGGAAAGGGCACTGGAAATATATCAGACACTTGGTGACACTGAAAATACTGCATCGGCTGTATACAATCTGGGAAGAATGTACCTGGGGATGGACATATACGATAAGGCGCTGGAATTCTTTTTCAGGGCCCGGCATCTTTACACATCGACAGGAAACAGGAACGGAATTGCCCAGGTCAAGAACAACATCGGGATTATACACCGGCAACTGAATAATCTGGACCTTGCTATTGATTATTACGAACAATCGCTGGCCATTTACCGGGAACAGGGAAATATAAACCTTGGTACCGCATCTCTTTTAAACAACATAGGAATTATCTGGTATGAAAAGGAAGATTATATAACCGCACTGGATTATTATTCCCAGGCTCTGGAAATATACGAAGAGATCGATTATGCGGAAGGGATTGCCATTACAAGCAATAACAGGGGACTGGTTTATACCCGTCTGGGGGATTACAGCGATGCACTGGAATCTTTCAATAATTCGGCCGGGATCAACAGATCACTGGGACTAAATTACAGTCTGGCCAATAATTTCAATAACCTTGTGGAATTGCACCTGCTCATGAAAGATTATGACATGGCACTTGAATATCTCGATAATTCACTCGATATAGCCATTGGAATAAACGCCAGAACACTGATAAGCGAAAATTACCTTTTCCGCTCGCAGCTTTACGGTGAATTAAATGACTTTGAAACAGCCCTTTTGAGTTATGAGCTTTTCGATGAATACCAGGACAAAATACATACCGCCGAAGCCGCTACCAGGATTGCAGAGCTTCAGGTAAGGTATAACAGGGAAAGGCAGATGAGCGAACTGGAACTTCTGGAAAGAACCCATGAAATCCGTCAGCTTCAAATTGACAGGCAGGAGACCATGATTTTGTTTTTTGGCGGAATAACCATTCTTTCCGCAATTTTTGTGCTGGTCATGCTGGGCATGTTCCGGTATAAAAAGAAACTCCAACTGGCTCTTAAGGAAAAGAACCTTGAGCTCGAATATGCATACGGGGAACTTACCCTGTCGGAAAAGACCCTCCAGAAACTAAATAATACCAAAGACAAATTTTTCTCTATAATAGCGCACGATCTAAAAAACCCTTTCAATGCCCTGCTGGGTTTTTCGGAAATGCTTAACCAGAATTACAAGGAACTCTCCCGGGAACAAATATTGACTTATATCGGCATAATTAACACATCGGCAACAAACCTGTACATGCTGCTGGAGAATCTCCTAATATGGTCTAAATGTCAGACAGGAAATATAATTTACAAACCTGAGCAATTCACTCTCAAAGACCTGGCTGAAAAGGAGGTAAATAACGTATCGGCTTATGCGGCCGGCAAGAATATAGGAGTCCGGACTGATATCGATCCCGGAATAAAAGCCTTTGCAGATATAAATCTCATGGGAACCGTTTTACGAAACCTGCTGAACAATGCGGTTAAATTTACCCACCACAACGGGAATATAACGATTGAGGCAAAGGAAAAGGAAGATCAAATTGAAGTTTCAGTATCCGATACCGGGATCGGCATTGGTGAAAGTGAGCAAAAAAAATTGTTCAACCTTGACTATAATATAACAACAACGGGTACCGACGATGAAAAGGGAACAGGTCTCGGACTGATTCTGTGCAGGGATTTTGTTGAAAGAAACGGGGGTGAGCTCAGGATTATAAGTGAAGTTGGCAGGGGCAGTACATTTATTTTTACCATACCAAAATGAAGGGTTTTATTCATATAATTTATTTTAGCCATTGTGCAAGGAGCTTCCTGACCTTTGTATTGCTTGTTCTGTTTCAGCATTCCATTATAAGTCAGTCTCACAATTTCCCCATGGATGATCCCGACAACTTAGGCACCATGCTGGAAAGTGCGGAAGGCAGGGAAAGGGTCGATCTTCTGCTTGAAATGAGCAAGGCAAAATGGTATCAAAGCTTTGATGAGAGCATGGATTATGCAACAAAAGGGTATCAGCTTGCCCGGGAACTGGATTACCGGGAGGGAGTTGCAGATGCATTAAACCGTATCGGAAACGTTCATTACCTCCTCAGAAATTACGATGAGGTTTTAGACAGATACAAACATGCCGCCGAAATCGCCACAGAGCTTAATGACCACCGGAGGATGGGAATTTATCTCAACAATATAGGCTTGTTATACAGAGAACTGTCGCTTTATGACTCAGCCGAGATCTACCTGGTGAAAGCACTGGAAACAAAGGAAGAATACGGAGACAGTGCACTCATATCTTCTACACTTACCAATCTGGGAGTACTTTACCGTGACATGGAAAACTTCAATCTTGCCCTGGAGTGTTTTTTCAGGCAACTGGAAATTTACCGGGAAACGGGTAATTTTCAAAACCTGTCATTTATCCACAGGCAGGTAGGAGAAGTGTATTACCTTAGCGAACAATATGCTGATGCCCTGGAGCATTACAGGGAGGCCATCGAATATGCAACCGGAATTGCCGACACTCTTTCCATTGCACGGTCTTACCATCATTTTGCACGGGTGATGCTTGAAACCGAAAATTTCAACGAGGCAAGAGAAAGCATTTTAAAAAGTCTCGAAATGGCAAAAGGGCTATCGGAACCCGTACTCAAGCAGAATAATTACAACCTGTTATACCGGTATTATAAAATAACGAAAAATCATAAACAGGCACTTGATTATCTTATTATTTACAACCAGCTCAGGGATTCCCTGCGGAACCAGAACTCCACCGCCCGTTACAGTCAACTCGAAACGATATTCGATATTGAGCAGCAAAACAGAAGGATTGAATTACTGCAAAAGGAAAATGAAATACAGGAATTACAGATCAGCAGGCAAAATTACACGAGTAACCTGCTGCTGGCACTGATTTTTGTACTTATTGTCTTTAAGCTATTTGTTGTGTACCGGTATAGCATAATACAAAAGACCAACCGCCTTTTAAAACAAAAGATAGATGAACTGTTAAATACCAACGAGAAGCTGAGGTTGTCGACTCTTACCCTTGAACACCTGAATATGACCAAAAACAGGTTCTTTTCAATAATTGCCCATGACCTTAAAAATCCATTCAATGCCCTGCTTGGGTTTTCTGAAATAATAAGTACCAGCTTCCATGAACTTAAAGAAGATGAAGTCCGTGAATACATCGGCTTTGTACACCAGTCATCCCGGAATCTCTACAAGCTCCTTGAAAATCTGCTCAAATGGTCAGCTACGCAGACAGGAACCATGCGCTATCTTCCCGAAAAGTTTGACCTGGTAAGTCTGATAAATTCAGAGATCCACTTTATGCGGATGAGTGCCGGCAAAAAACAAATAACTCTCTCAAAAAACCTTCCCGAAGAACTTCTCATACGCTCCGACAGACTTTTGATTTCAAGTGTTATCAGAAATCTGACAGACAACGCTATCAAATTTACCCGGCCTGGCGGTGAAGTGGCGATCCACGCAGAAGAAAAGGATGATGAGGTGATAGTGAAAGTAGAAGATTCCGGGATAGGTATTCCGAAGGAAATGCAAGATAAACTTTTCACATTAAACGGTGATATAAGCAGAAAAGGTACTAATATGGAGGAGGGTGGCGGACTGGGACTGATTTTATGCAAGGAGCTTATAGAGAAAGCGGACGGTGAAATCGGCGTTTACAGTAAAAATGGCAACGGCAGTTGTTTCTGGTTTTCACTTCCTCTTTCCCGGAATAACAACTGACAATAAAGTAAACAAGCTTAAAATCCAATCAATATGTCCGATCACATTAAATACAATGAGGCGATTTCCGAAATAGAAGATATTCTCAGGCAAATTGAAAACGAGGAGATGGATGTTGACGATCTGTCTGACAAGGTGAAAAGGGCTTATTTCCTTTTGAAATTCTGCAAGGAAAAGCTTCATTCAACTGAAAAAGACATCGAAAAGATCATGAAAGATTTTTCAGAAGAGTCTTAATGTGCCCCCCCGGCCACATGCCATAAAAATCAGTTAACCTTCTTCTGTTCTTTAATAGCTTCTGCCAGCGAGGTTTCGGTTGTATAGAATTTCTTCCATTTATGCTCCGGATCGGGCCTGGTCATTAATGAAACCACTATAAGGACGGCAACCGAGGCACTTGCTGCGGGTATAACAATATAACTTGTGCTTATAAAAGGTTCGGGTAAAATGGAATTTATTATGGTTATTATTATGGTTACTCCCATACCGGTTGCGATGGAAGCCACCCCTCCCGCAGTGGTAACCCGTTTCCAGAGGAAGGCAGCCAGGAGTACCGGAGTAAGCCCCGCTCCCACCATGGTATATGCGGTAAAGGCCATATCCAGTATAGTCCTGAACTGGGTGAGCAGGAGATAGGCGAAAATGCCAAGCAATATCAGGAAAAATCTCTGAAAACGGACGATCTGTTTCTGATTTGCATCGGGACTGATGAAACGCTGGTAAATATCCCTGGTCAGGTTTGTAGAAGGAGCCATAAGAAAGCTGTTCCCCGTAGAAGTGATTATTGCAACTGAAGCACATATCAGAAGCAGTCCGGCGATCAGCGGCAGACCTACTTCGGTACCGTATCGTGCGGTATGAAGGATGATCTGTTCGGAGTTTTCAACCGAGAGAAACAGTTCCGATGTAACGGGCAGTGTGTTAAAATGGCTGAAGGCAAGAATTGCCAGTGAGGCGATGGCCGTTTCCACCACTATGGTCCCCATTACCCACCAGACCACGGCTGTCTTGGCCGACTTTTCATTTCTGGCTGAAAAGAACTTCTGGTACATATTTGACTCGCCAAGCAACAGGAGAAAAGTAGGAAGAAAAATACCCATGGCCCATAAGAAATTGTATTCACCGAAAACTGTGAGCTTGGAAGGGTCCAGATTTTCGGCTATATATTCTCCTCCCCCGAGATAAACATACACAATTGGTACGGCTACGATTACTGCCAGGGTGATGATGGCACCGTTGATGATATCAACAGATACTATTGAGATCATGCCTGCAAAGGAGGTAAATAAAACAATAAACACAGCAGTGATTATAACACCCTGCCATTCCGGGACTCCGGCTACCAGATTCAACACAAATCCGCCGCCCCTGAACTGATATCCTACTATGGTGGTATAGGCGATCACGATGACTAACGTTCCCAGGATCCTGGCCCATTTATTATACCGCAGCTCAAGGATATCGGGAACGGTGTACTGGGCTATTCTTCTTACCCTTGCGGCCAGAAAGAATACCAGAATGATGCCGACCCATGCTCCTGCCGCCATCCACAACTCCGAAAGACCAACCCTGGCGGCCAGTCCGGCGCCCGCAAGCAGGCTTCCCGATCCGATCCAGGTACATAAAAGGGTCCCCACGAGCTTGTAGGTGGGAACAGAACGGCCGGCGACCATAAAATCATCCTGTCCCTTTACCGCAAAACTTTTATATACAGAAATCCCCATTAACAGG
>PWPZ01000239.1 GCA_003556985.1 Bacteroidota bacterium | reverse complement strand
TGTGTGGTTGCATGTTAATCTTGCAAATGCAAAACTTGCCGCACAAGACATAGATGGGTTTATACATACAATAGCCAGGGGGAAAGATATTCATCCCTTTTATGAGCCATTTTTTTTTCTTGAGGCCGTTCAATTGTATAATGCAGGAAAATATCAGGCATCATGGCAGAAGCTTAATGAGTTATTTGAAATTAACCCACGTTACCAGCGGGCAGAACAGCTTTACAAAGATCTGAAGGAAAAAGTGCAAAATCCCTGACTATCAGAAAACAATAAGTTGAAAATCTAATACGGTTATATAAATAAGAATTATTAAAAAAGATGCAATATGAAAAAAGTAATGGGCTTACTTAACGCCTTGATTATTGGTATACTATATCGACCTTCATTATTGATGGCTCAAGAAGATCTGTTAATTGTACAAAGCCCGGAGGCAGCCGATAGTTCGCATATGGAAATGGATTTCATGGGTGATGCTGTTGCAAAAAGTTCCGGCTCAGGCAATACTTTTATCATTATTCTGGCTGTTTTGGTAGTTTTGGGAGTAGTTTCCTTTTTTATATTAAAAAGAAACAAGAAGTTTTTATTTCCTAAGCGCGGGCAGTGAAAGATCATTAGATCCGGCAAATATTTAAGCTGCGAAATTCTTCCGGTTATTGATTGCCTTGTAACCAACATACTGTTATGTATGTCTGAAAAGAACTGATTTTTTATTTTTCTTTGATCGACAAAATCAAATCATTCTATAAAACGCCACCGCGTCTCAATTTCCTGTCATCTTTTTTTAAATATTGCAATCCAGTTTGATCCTATTTGCATAGATTTGTATGGACTACCCCAACCTAACCAAAATCCATGCTATGCAAAAATCCCTCCTTTTTGTCGGAATCCTGACTCTTTGTGCTTGCACATACAATGAGCAGGAGAATACCATTTCCAATGAATTATGGAAACTGGAATACAACCAATACGGCCTACACCATATCAGCAACGTTACCGACCCCTTCCAGGCCAACGTTCTCGGTGGCAGGTTAGATGCCAATATCCGTTTCAGGATGAATGAAGGGGAATGGCAAACCATTTTCAAGAGGCTTTCCACCACCTACCGTCCTCCCGAGCATGAACCCACCTTTTCACGACAGCTTGAAGCAGGTCCGGATATGCTCCGCTTTACCGATTATAAACCGGGCATGCCCTTCTCGATGGAGCAAACCTACCGTCTTAACGGTGATGTCATGGAGTGGGACATCGTTATAGAAAACCAGATGTTCTATCATGTGGACATAGGCGATCTTTTCATCAATGTCCCTATAAGCCCGGCATCGGGTGATACCCAGAAAGACCTGTATGACGGGGGCTATTTAAGACATTTTTTTATCTCAGGTGACGGCTCATTTATTTTTTTTAACAAACGGAGCGGGAACCCTCCCTACCTGCTTCTTACGGTAAAACCGGGCACAAGCCTGGAGTACTTCGAAGGTTCCTCCAATTATTACATCCATTCAGGTTATACCGGGACAGGGCAAATGGGAACATGGAGACAGGATCATACCTGGTCGGAACTGGCTCCCAAAGGCCAGGATAATGACAGGCTCGAATTTGGTTTCAGACTTCAGTGGGCAAACAGCTATGATGAACTCCGGGATCTGCTTTATGAAAATAATCTGATCGATGTTCGTGTAGTCCCGGGAATGACGGTGCCGGAAGATCTGGAGGCCAGGTTCTCGCTGCGTACCAAAGCTGAAATTAATTCGGTTACTGCCGAATTCCCCGAAGATACTGAATTGAAATATCTGGGTGAACAAATGCCGGACCATCATCTCTACTCTGTAAAATTTAACCGTTTGGGCGAAAATATGCTGACAGTCCAATTTGACGGGGAGAGAAAGACATACCTCGAATTTTTCTCGACCGAACCCGTTGAAACACTTCTGTCAAAACGGGCATCATTCATAGTGAATAACCAGCAGCACCGTAACCCCGACCTCTGGTATGACGGGTTGTACTCAATTTGGGATATGACGAACAGTGTGCTGAGGGGTCCGGATGACACAGATGGCAACGATGGCTGGTACGCATACAGGGTGGCCTGCGATGACCCGGTGCTCGGCATTGCTCCATACCTGGCCTCGATCAATGCACTCTTTCCAAATGAGGAGCAGATAGAGTCCCTTGAGTACTACCTAGAAAACCATTTGTGGGGGGGGCTGCAGCGAACCGATGAGGAGACCTATCCCTATGGAATAATGGGAGTTCCAAACTTCAGGGTGGCGCGTGATACCATGCTGAGAGCACAGATTGAGAACAGGAGGCTTGACAAGATGAAGATATGGCGCACCTATGACTACCCGCATGTATTTATGCTCTACTACCATATGTACCAGATTGCCGACCGTTACCCGGACAAGGTTTCATACCTTGATGCAGGCGGATACCTGGAGAGAATGTGGCAGACGGCAAGAGCATTCTTTGAATACCCCTACGAAATATATCCCTGGTATGACATTTACAAATGGGGTAATTTTAATGAAATGCTGATCCCGGAGATGATTGAATTAATGGAAGAGAAGGGGAGGCAGGAGGAGGCTGACTGGCTTCGTGCAGAATGGGAGAAGAAGGCCAAATATTTTATCTATGACGACCCCTATCCCTACCGTTCAGAATTTCCCACTGACCGCACCCATACCGAATCAACCTATGCGCTTGCCAGGTATGGCGCTACCAACGATATGGAGCCCAAAGAGGATCTCTGGTATGACAAGAACCTCGGCATATGGTATTCACACACCAATGTTACCCGTGAAGCGGCACTTGAGTTCATGGAGCGCCAGAACCTGTCCAACCTGGCGATCAGGGGATGGCTTGAGCCGGCATACTATACACTCGGGTCAGCCCTGAGGGATGCCGAGAGGCTCTGTTACATGGCGCGTATGGGAGGCTGGTCAGTCCTGGATTACGGGATACAGTTTGCTGATGACCCGCACGACTGGCTCCAGCTTGGGTATGCCAGCTACCTGGGCTCATTCGCACTCATGAATACCGGCCGTGCTGAAACAAACTATGGCTTCTGGTATCCCGGCAGGGCGAATGACGGTGCAATAGGCCAGGCGTTTACACCATTCAAACAGAGCAATACATGGATGGGGTATACTGAGGAGAGAGGCCCCTGGCGCTA
>PWPZ01000168.1 GCA_003556985.1 Bacteroidota bacterium | reverse complement strand
GACATGCTTCAGAAGTGCTATGCCATATTCCTGAAGGATGAAAACTATACGGAAGAAAACACCCTGGCTTTATGTGAGATCACCCTCGATAACCTGATGCATGAGGGTAGAATTGATGAAACCGATTTCCTGGAAAGGGTCAATATGCTGAACGGACTGGGCCAGAATGTGATGATATCCAATTTCAGGGAATATTACAGGCTGGTGGAATATTTTACCAATTTCAGGCTCGGGAAATTCAGGGTGGTTATTGGCATTCCCACCTTCATAAGCTTATGGGACAAAAAATACTATACCGGGCTCAGGGGTGGAATACTGGAAGCTTTTGGAAAACTGTTCATCAAGAATATGAAGCTATACGTTTATCCGGCGCTCAACAAAAATAACGGAAAACTGTTTACTTCTAAAGATATAGAGCTTTCGGGCGATCTTGAATATCTTTACAGATATCTTATCGAAAACAGAAAAATAATTGACGTTAGATCGGCTGAAACCAGATGGCTGACCATCGACTCTTCAGAAACCCTTGCCATGATACGTAATAACTCCGGGGGCTGGGAAGATCTGGTGCCGGAATATGTAGCATCTTATATTAAGGAAAACAAAGTTTTCGGCTATACCGGAATCCAGCCGGGGCCTTAAAACAAAGAAGCTGATTATGGATAAAAAATCCTATATTGGAAATGCCGATATTTCATATATTGAATCACTTTATAACAGTTACCGTAACGATCCGTCCTCGGTAGGAGAGGACTGGAGAAAATTCTTCGAAGGGTTTGAATTTGCATCGCAATTCAATGAGCAGCCCTGTGACGAAACCTTTGATAAGGAATTCAAGGTAATAGCACTAATTGACGGATACCGTCAGCGCGGTCATTTGTTCACCAAAACAAACCCGGTACGCACCCGAAGGCAGTACTCCCCCACCCTTGACATTGAAAATTTCGGACTGGAACAGGAAGATATGGAAACGGTTTTCCAGGCAGGTAAAAATATCGGTATCGGTCCCGCCAGACTTAAAGATATTGTCGGGCACCTGCAACAAACCTATTGCCGTTCAATAGGGGTTGAATATATGTTCATCCGGGTTCCTGAAAAGGTGAAGTGGATGAAGGAAAAAATGGAACCGGTGAAAAATACACCACGCTTTACGGCAGAAGAGAAAAAACACATATACCATCACCTGAAACTGGCAAATGGCTTCGAGCAGTTCATCCACCGTAAATTTGTGGGGCAAAAAAGGTTTTCACTGGAAGGTACCGAAACGGTTATCCCTGCACTTGATGCAGTTATCGAAAAAGGAGCAGACCTGGGTATTAAAGAATTTGTTATCGGCATGGCCCACAGGGGCAGGCTGAATGTGCTGACCAATATAATGCAGAAATCCTATCAGGATATTTTCAATGAATTCAACGGTACCGAATATAATGAAGAAATTGCGCTTGGTGACGTTAAATACCATCAGGGCCATAATAATACAATAACAACCGACAACGGCAAAAAGGTAAAACTGAGCCTGGTGCCCAACCCCTCCCACCTTGAGGCTGTTGATCCTGTTACGCTGGGTATTGCAAGGGCAAAAACAGATCTTAAATATGATAACGACTATAACAGTGTTGCCCCTATCCTTATTCACGGCGACGCTGCAATAGCAGCCCAGGGTGTTGTTTACGAAGTGATCCAGATGTCAGAGCTTTACGGCTATAAAAACGGTGGGACCATCCACCTTGTCCTTAACAACCAGGTAGGATTTACCACTAACTACCTGGATGCCCGTACAAGCACTTATTGCACTGATATAGCCAAAATAACAAAATCGCCCGTATTTCATGTAAATGGCGATGATGTCGAAGCCCTTATATTCACAATTAAGCTGGCGATGGAGTACCGTCAGACTTTCCATTCAGATGTTTTTATTGATATTTTAGGTTACCGGAGGTACGGCCATAATGAGGGTGATGAGCCGAGATTCACCCAGCCCCTGCTTTACAAGAAAATAAGCAAGCATCCCAACACAAGGGATATTTACAGCAGGAAGCTGATAGAGCAGGGCATCTTCACAAAAGAAGAAGTTAAACAGAAGGAAAAGGAATTCAGCGACTTTCTGGAAGAAAAACTTAAAAAATAAAAAGAGAAAAGTACGGTAAAAATAGAACAGTTCCTTAAAGAGGACTGGAAAAAATTCAGGTATTCCCGCAATCAGGATTTCAGCACTTCGCCCGAAACGGGAGTGAAAAAGGAAATACTGCTTGAAATTGCCGGAAAAATCAATTCATTGCCGGAAGACAAATCATTTTTCAGCAAGATCAATAAACTGCTGAGAGACCGTGATAAGATGATCAAAAATAACAGGCTCGACTGGGCTCTGGGAGAATTACTGGCCTATGGCAGCCTGCTAAAGGAAGGATTTCCGGTCAGAATAAGCGGCCAGGACTCGGAACGGGGAACATTTTCCCACCGACATGCAGCTTACGTTCTGGAAAATTCTGATAAAAAATACTTTCCTCTCAAACACCTTTCCGCCGATCAGGCAAACTTCCATATATTCAATTCTCCGCTAAATGAATACGGGGTTATGGGTTTCGAATACGGATATGCACTTGCAGCACCCGACACCCTTACCGTCTGGGAAGCGCAATTCGGTGATTTCAATAATGTTGCACAGGTGATAATAGACCAGTATATTTCTTCTGCAGAGGAGAAGTGGGGACTGATGAACGGGCTGGTTCTTTACCTGCCTCACGGCTATGAAGGGCAGGGCCCCGAACATTCCAGCGCCCGGATAGAACGCTTCCTTAATATGTGTGCTAACAACAATATGCAGCTGGTCAATTGCACAACTCCCGCAAACTTTTTCCATGTTCTCAGGAGGCAAATACACTGGCCGTTCAGGGTGCCGCTTGTGATATTCACTCCCAAAAGCCTTTTACGCCATCCGGCATGTGTATCGCCTGTCGAAGATATGACCTCGGGAAAATTCATGGAACTTATCGAAGATGACCGGGTTGTGCCGGAAGATGCCGGCCAGGTTGTTTTTACAAGCGGCCGACTGTATTATGACCTTATTAAAAAACGGGAGGAAAAGGGAGCATACGATACTGCCATTGTCCGTATTGAACAGCTTTACCCTCTGCCTGTGGAACAAATGCGTGAAGTCATAAAAAAATATCAGCACGCGGAACGTTACGTGTGGGCCCAGGATGAGCCGG
>PWPZ01000269.1 GCA_003556985.1 Bacteroidota bacterium | reverse complement strand
CGCTCATGGTTTGGGGGTTCAGAAGATCCTATGAATACCGATCTTTACCACATTTATCCTGTAGATAAATACGTAAATGCACAACGGGCTAATTTCCCATTCGGAATGGTGGAAAACCCTTACTGGACGTCAATGAATGGCAGCAGGCTGGGCAATCAAACAGCCGGCGATAATTTTTCCGGTACGGCTTTTGAACCCATCGATGCTTATAAAGGAGATCTTGCCCGCACATTCTTTTACATGGTTACCAGATATGAAGACCGGATTGAAAACTGGACTTATAGCGAAGAAGGTAATCACATGTTCGACCATAATATTTACCCCGGTTACCAACCATGGGTTATCGACATGCTGCTTGACTGGCACCATAATGATCCGGTTAGTCAAAGGGAGAGAATGCGTAACGATATGGTTTACCAGATTCAGGGAAACCGAAATCCTTTTGTCGACAGACCTGAATTTGTGGAGATGATATGGGGAGATACAACAGTGCAAACAGGTATTGTTGATAACTTTACAAAATTAAAGATCTACCCCAATCCTGCGACAAATAATTTTCATTTTTCATCTGATGAGATTATTTTGCAACTGGAAATATTCACCATCGATGGGAAAGCCATATTGCGACAAGAACTAAGCGAGCAGATCGGTACAGTTAATGTTTCGCATTTACCCCCCGGAATATTCATAATCAGATTCTTTACTCCAACAAAAACTTATTCACAACTAATTCAAATACAACATTCTTAGCATAATATAAGGTAATACAGTACTTTTTTACTAAACTTTATTAAATACTAAAGAATTTACATAATTAAGGTCCCGAAATTAAAGAATTCTGGCTACTTTTGCAGTAGTAAAGAAATCCTGAATTTTCAAATTTGTCAAGCCATTTTTTCCATGAATTATTTTTGGAAACACCATATATTAAAGTTGTTTCTCCTCTTGTTATTTACCCCGATTTTGATCAAAGGTCAATCTGCAAATGAAGCATATAATAGAGGTATCAACTCTATGGCCGTTGAAAATTATGAAGATGCCATAAAAAATTTCAATGAGGCAATTGAAAAGATTCCACATTTTCACGAAGCATATTTTGAAAGAGGACGTTCCTATCTTTATATTAATGACTTTGAAAATGCTATAAATGATTTCTCCATTGCCATTGACTATAAGCCCGATTTTGCAGATGCATTTCTTTACAGGGCATATGCATGGACAGCTACAGATAACCATATGCGTGCTTTGGATGACTACTCCCAATCCATAAGTATCAATCCAAAAAACCTGCAGGCCTACCTGAAGCGTTCAGAAATCCATATCAGGAACAGTAATTTAAAACCGGCTATAACAGACATCACAAAAGTTATTGAACTGGGGCATAAAAACCCGAATGTGTATCTAAGCAGGGGTAAATTGTACGAACAGGAAGGAGATTATGAGTCTGCATTTAATGATTTCAGCAAAGCCATTGAAATGGATTCGATGCATGCTGAGGTAAGATATGAAAGGGGAATAGTGCTATTTAAACAGGAGCATTTTGACCAGGCTGCCGATGATCTGACCCTTGCAATTCAGGGGGGAATCAATTCGCAACATATTTATCAGCTAAGAGCCGATGCCTTTTATAGCTCCGGAGATTTTAACCGGGCAATAGAAGATTATACTACACTAATTAACACCTTCAGACAAAGAAATGAAGAAACTCAGTTTAAAAGAGCTCTATCCTATTATTATGCCGGAGAATTTGATGCTGCTGTTCGTGACTTTACAAGGGTAATTGGCCAAAACCGGAACCATGCAATAGCCTACGTTTACCGTGCTGATTCTTATTACATACTGGGAAGAAAATCACAGGCAATGAATGATTACCTTATTGCCGTAAACCTAAATCCGGATAATCATATGGTTTATGAAAGAAGAGGTGAAATGCTCATAAAGGAGGGTAAAACATTAGAGGCTATTGAAGATTTTAACAAAGCAATAATTCTTAATCCATGTGCCGGAAATTATTACAACAGGGCAGCCGCTCATGCTGTCAATGAAAACCCGAGCAGTGCCTGTGAAGATCTCAGAAAAGCTGCAGAACTGGGTCACCCGGAAGCAAAGGAAAGACTTAAAATTTTTTGCCCCTAAACTCTGCTAATTTAACCAGGCAGAGCAAATACATTAATCCTTTTATTCTATTTACAGGAATTAAAAAAAGGGATGAAACCAAATTCATCCCTTTTTCATTTGAATAAGACTTAAAAGTACTATTCTTCTATTATTCTTTCTTATCTTTTTTATCAGCATCTTCTGATTTCTCTTCAGCAACATCATCTTTAGCTGCTTCCTCCTTAGCTTTTGCCTTTGGAGCAGGAGCATCAGCTTCTTCCTTTTCAGACTTTGCAGTCTCCTTTTTAGCAGTCGCTTCTTTCTTTGGGGCCTTATCTGCTTTAGGAGTTTCATCAGCTTTGGGCTCTTCTTTCTTCTCTTCAGCTTTTACTTCTTTAGGCTCAGCCTTCTTCTTTTCAGCTTTTTCTGTTACCTTGGAAGCTTCTTTCTTCTCTTCGGCTTTCTCTGTTCCAGGAGCCTCTTCTTTTTTAGGAGCTTCTTCTTTTTTAGGAGCTTCTTCTTTCTTAACCTCTGCTTTAGGAGCAGCTTTCTTAGGAGTTTTTTCAGATTTCTCCAAATCGCTTCTCAGGTTGGCCAATACGCCAAGGTCGCCAAGAGTGGTTTTCTCCATGGTATCCTTGATCTTTTTAACCGTCTTTTTGGTAGATTTTTCTTGGGCGCGTTTTTCAGCCACAGCAGAAGCTTTCTCCTGGTTCTGTGCGTCCTGATAAACTTTGGAGTGAGAAACCACTATTTTCTTGCTATCTTTATTGAATTCAATCACTTTAAAATCAAGTGTTTCATCCATTTTGGCAGCGGTTCCGTCTTCTTTTAAAATGTGGCGTGTAGGAGCGAATCCTTCAACACCATAAGGAAGAGCCACAATAACTCCTTTGTCAGATGAACCTACAATGGTACCCTGATGAACAGAATCCAAAGTAAATACAGATTCAAAAACATCCCATGGGTTTTCTTCCAGTTGTTTGTGTCCAAGACTTAAACGACGGTTTTCCTTGTCCACATCGAGAACAACAACCTCTATGCTTTCACCAATCTTGGTAAATTCAGCAGGGTGCTTGATTTTTTTACTCCATGAAAGGTCGCTGATGTGAATAAGTCCGTCAACACCTTCTTCCAACTCAACAAAAATACCGAAGTTGGTAAAGTTTCTTACGGTAGCAGTGTGCTTGCTACTGTTAGGATACTTTTCATGAATGTTTTCCCATGGATCGGGAATGAGTTGCTTGATACCAAGCGACATTTTTCTTTCTTCACGATCGAGAGTAAGGATAACACCTTCCACCTCATCACCCACCTTCAGGAAGTCCTGAGCAGTGCGCAGGTGTTGCGACCATGACATTTCAGATACGTGTATCAAACCTTCAACTCCGGGGGCAATTTCTATGAATGCACCATAGTCGGCAATTACAACAACTTTACCTTTAACCTTGTCGCCGATTTTAAGTTCGGGATCAAGAGAATCCCATGGGTGCGAGGTAAGCTGCTTGAGACCAAGTGCGATTCGTTTCTTATTGTCATCGAAATCAAGGATAACCACGTTGATCTTCTGATCAAGCTCAACAATTTCTTCAGGATGGTTGATACGACCCCAAGAAAGGTCGGTAATATGTACCAAACCGTCAACACCACCAAGGTCAACAAATACACCATAGGAGGTAATATTCTTAACGGTACCTTCAAGGATCTGACCTTTTTCAAGCTTGGAAATGATCTCAGCTTTCTGGATTTCAAGCTCAGCTTCGATAAGTGCTTTGTGAGAAACTACTACGTTTTTGTATTCGTGATTAATCTTCACAACCTTAAATTCCATGGTTTTACCCACATAGATATCGTAATCACGGATAGGTTTAACGTCAATTTGCGAACCGGGAAGGAAAGCCTCAATTCCAAATACGTCAACGATCAAACCACCCTTGGTACGGCATTTCACATAACCATTGATGATTTCATCCTGCTCCATGGCATTGTTAATTCTTTCCCAGGAGCGAAGTGTACGGGCCTTTTTATGTGAAAGCACCAACTGGCCGCTGGTATCTTCCTGACTTTCAACGTAAACTTCAATTTTATCGCCCGACTTCAGTTCGGGATTATAACGAACTTCTGCAGCAGGAATAACACCATCAGATTTGAAGCCAATATTTACAACAACCTCACGGTTGTTCATTGAAACAACAGTACCATCAATTACTTCACCTTCACCAATGGACTTAAGTGTTTCATCATAAATACTTTCAAGACGTTCTCTTTCTGACTTGGAGTAAGTATCTTGTTTTTTTCCAATAGAATCCCAGTCAAAATCGCCGGGTTCAGGAAGTTCATTTGCTTCAACAGCTTCCTGAACTTTCTCTTCCACTATTTCCGCAGCAGCATCAGTTGATTCTTCAACAGGTGCATTTTCCGATTTGGATTCTTCTGAAGGAGTTTGCTCAGCAGAGGTTTGCTCAGAGGTAATTTCCTCAGCAGGACTTTCCTCAACAGAGGTTTCCTCTACCTTCGATTTTGTAACTTCTGTTTTTTGTTCGTTGGTGTTTTCAACAGCATCTTCGTTGCCTGCTGCTAAATTTTTGTTTTCATCTGACATTTAGTTAATAATTAAAATACTGTGGTAACCGCAGTTACCGGGTTAAACAATAGGTGAATTAAGGCCCACAAAATGGGACTGCAAAATTACATAAATAATCTTCAAATAAAAAACTAAAAGTCAAGTTTGTAATTAGTTGCATAATTATATGATGCAGCAGGAAGTAAACGATGAAGTATCCTTCAGAATTATTATGGCTT
Source organism: Bacteroidota bacterium (assembly GCA_003556985.1). Classification (GTDB taxonomy): domain Bacteria; phylum Bacteroidota; class Bacteroidia; order Bacteroidales; family PUMT01; genus PXAP01. Next base: position 7,659 of record PWPZ01000269.1, on the reverse strand, counting down.
TCAACCTTATAATCCTGGTTATGTATTGAGTGGTATGTTATTCAGGCATTTCCATGCAAAATAACAAAAGCATTTCTATGAAAATAAAACTTATGTAAAATACAGAAATGCCCTGAAGAACATAATCACTCCGAACGCCATCAGCGAAAAACCGACAATACGGTTTACCCAAATAAGAACTGAAATATTAAGATATCGACCGATATGACTGGCAATAAGGCATTTCACCGTATCTGTTAAAAAAACCATTGTTATTGCTGCTGTAAAAAATACCACTACTTCTTTGGTTCCTACACCAAAGCGTGCGCTTACAAAACTCATTACACCCAGCCAGAAAATAAGCAGAAAGGGATTCAATATATTCATAAAAAAACCCTTTAGCATATAACGAATTCGACCTCCACCGGTTACAGTAAGCTTTACCTCAATCCCTCTATGTGTTTTAACTTTGTATTTTTTAAAAAAGGTTATCAATCCGAATACAATCAGTATTATTCCACCAATAATACCAACAATAAACTGATTGCTTTCATCAGTAAGTATTTGAATAGCACCAAGATAACTCAGAAAGATAAGAGTAATATCGCTGAGAGATATTCCGGCAGCAAACAACAAACCTGATTTTAATCCCTGGTGGATGCTGGTTTGCACAAGTGTAATAAAAGCCGGTCCTATAAGAAAGGCAAGTGTCAGACCAAGAATAGCTCCCTCCAATATGGCCGATGTCATAAAGCAGGTAAATTATAATTATTTACTTTTGTAATTTTTTATATAGTGATCCCATTCCTGCAGCTGAGCACTTTTAAGTACCCTGGGGAATTTATTCTGCGCACCTTCTTTGCCCTTCATTCTCATCCAGCTATAAAAAACATCGGAAGGGAGTACTTCAACGATAACATCCTTTATTGCAGCAATCCGCTCAACTCTGTAGTCGTCATTCAGCACTTTGAGATTTTCATCTATGGAATTAGCCAGATCTGATGGATCAACACAGCTGTCTGTACCTATATACCATTTATGGGCAAACATGGTTACATGCTTAATTCCGGTAACTGTAAACTCACGCACTTCTATATTTAGCTGATCTTCAGCCATTTTAACAGCCATATTCATATTTTCCTGCGACATGTGCTCACCGCAAAGGTTAAGAAAATGCTTAGTGCGACCGGTAATTACTATTTCATTGAGTTCTTTTGAGGTAAATTTAATTGTATCACCAATTAGATAGCGCCATGCACCTGCACAGGTACTTATAAGCAGTGCATACTCTTCGCCCTCTTCAACTTCAGAAATGGTAAGAGAATTTACATCCTGATTCAAATTACCCTCTAGATCAAAATTTTCAGAATTAAAGGGCACAAACTCATAAAATAAACCATTATCCAGCACTAGTTGCATGCTGTTGGTATTGGGTCTGCTCTGGAAAGCTATAAAACCTTCCGATGCCAGGTAAGTCTCAATATAGGTAAGAGGCTTGCCCAAAAGTTTTTCAAATCCTTTGGCATAAGGAGTAAATGAAACACCTCCATGCACAAATATGGAAAGGTTGGGCCAGATTTCATGAATATTTTTTACCTGGTACTGATCAATGATTTTTTCAATCAAAATCTGCCACCAGGCAGGAACTCCAACAATTACTCCAATATCCCAGCTTCTCGCCTTCTTAACAATTTCATTCAGTTTGGTAGGCCAGTCTCGTTCCTTGGAGATCCTTTTGCCAGGCTTATAGAAATGCTGAAACCAGAATGGAATATTTTTCGCGGTTATACCGGATAAATCTCCTTCATAATAGGTACCGTTATAGTTAAGATGAGTGCTACCACCGAGCATCAATATTCCCTTCTCAAAAAATTCATTTGGAAAATCAAACCTTGCAAGAGAGAATATCTGTTTAATACTTGTCTTTTTAATGGCTCTGAGCATATCATTGGTTACCGGAATATGTTTGCTCGATGCTTCAGATGTTCCTGAACTCAAAGCAAAATACTTAAGCCTGCCCGGCCATGCAACATATGGTTCACCTTGTAATGACCGATACCACCAATCTTTAAATATCAAACTATAATCAGCAGCCGGAACCGTTTTCTGATATTCCTGAACAAAACTTTTCCTACTCCTTAGAATTTTCTCAAATTCGTAATGCTCACCAAAAGATGTACGGGATGCTTTTCTTAAAAGCTTTCTGAGTTCCCGTTCCTGAACAATGCCAGGATCATTCACCTTAAAAAAAGCCGGCAGGCGATTCCTGAGTGATATGGCATTTTTGATTACAGAACCTAATAGTGGCATAAAATTAAATTTTTCAGTGAGTTCAAATGAATTTGAATTATTAGCTTCAAGATTGTTTTTTCAAGGCAAAATTAATCATTGATTTGAATTGATTTTAAAAAAACACCAGGCTTTATTGATATTAATCGTAAGAAAAAAAATCCCGTCATTGAAAAGATTTCAATGACGGGAATTACAGTAGTTTTTTGAAATTCAAATATTCTCTATCCAGGTTTTTAATTCTTCTGGTTTAGGTGCCGGAATATTAAGTTTTTGTTTTTTCCTCAATCCGCAAAGCTGATTAAAAACCTTGTTGGGGTTTGCTTCTTTTAGCGATGCCGGAGTGGTATACCCTGCCTGTTGCAGAATAGCTAACCACTCTTCAGGAATTCCTGCATCGGCAAACTCTTTTTTATCCTGGCCTTCAACTGAAGATGATTTTTCGGGACGCATCTGCGGGAAAAATAAAACATCCTGAATGGAATTGCTGTTGGTCATAATCATGGCAAGACGATCAATTCCGATTCCGAGGCCTGCTGTAGGTGGCATTCCATGCTCGATGGAGCGTAAAAAATCTTCATCAAGGAGCATAGCTTCAGGGTCACCACGGTGACCGAGTTCAAGCTGCTCTTCGAACCGGGCCCGCTGATCTAAAGGATCATTGAGTTCACTGAAAGAATTGCATATTTCCTTACCGTTGCAAATAGCTTCAAAACGTTCTACCAATCCCGGCTGGCTGCGGTGTTTTTTGGCCAGTGGCGACATCTCAATGGGATAATCAGTAATGAATGTGGGTTGAATAAGTTGTGCCTCACATTTTTCGCCAAAAATCTCATCAATGATCTTTCCCCGACCCATAGTTAAATCAGTTTCAACGCCAAGCTCCTTAGCAGCCCTACGCATTTGATTCTCATCCATTTCTGAAATATCAACATCCGTAAAATGCTGAATGGCTTCATACATGGTGAATCGTTTCCAGGGTCGCTTGAAGTTGATGATTTTATCACCTACTTTTACTTCGGTGGTTCCATGAAGGTCAAGGGTTATCTTTTCCACAATTTCCTCCACCAGTTGCATCATCCATTCATAATCCTTATAGGCAACATAAAGTTCCATTTGGGTAAATTCCGGATTGTGAAAACGACTCATACCCTCATTTCGAAAATCTTTGGCAAATTCAAATACACCGTCATAACCTCCCACAATAAGCCTCTTTAAATATAATTCGTTGGCTATACGAAGGTATAAGGTAGTATCAAGTGTGTTATGATAGGTTTTGAAAGGACGGGCAGCAGCACCACCATAAATGGGCTGTAATACAGGTGTTTCCACTTCAAGATAGTCTTTGGACAGAAGGAAATCACGCATGGATTGAATCATGCGGGCCCTTTGCCTGAAAGTATCACGAATTTCGGGATTTACAATAAGATCGAGGTAACGCTGGCGGTATCTTTGTTCCGCATCTTTAAAGGCATCATATACCTGACCATCCTTCTCCTTCACTACCGGAAGCGGGCGTAATGACTTGCACAGGATCTTGTATTCCTTCACATGAATAGTTATTTCACCCATTTTCGTAATAAAAACATGTCCTTTAACTCCTATAATATCGCCTATGTCAAGCAGTTTTTTGAAAACAATATTATAAAAGGTTTTATCTTCTCCGGGACAAATCTCATCGCGATTGAAATACAGCTGTATCCGGTCGGTTGAATCCTGAAGCTCGGCAAAAGATGCAATTCCCATGATCCTGCGACCCATAATCCTGCCGGCGATACTTACATCCTTAAATAAGGAATTATCATCGGGAAAACGTTTCAAAATTTCCTTTGCTGTTACATTAACATCAAATTTTTCAGCCGGATAAGGATCTATACCTAAATCCAGCAACTCTTTTAAGGCTTCCCGCCTGAAATGTTCCTGCTCGCTTAATTTTAATGGCATATCTGATTTCACATTGTATTAATACTTTCAATAACATCTCCAACCCTTTGCTTGCCTTGGCAGATCATCAGCAGAGTTGATTGGTTCTCTGAAATAATTTGCAAAGATAAGGATTCCTGAGCTAGTAAAAAGATATGTTTTTTAATTATCCGGAAGAATCTGAATTTACCCTTTTCTAAGTTGATGATTACGCAATAGCATTTGATAAAATACAACATTCAAGCCTATCACAACAGTATCTATTGGGTAACCATAAGTGGTACCGAAAATTTTAGTAAAAAAATTTAATGTATTGACTTAAAATCAATAACAGAGAAAAACAATCTATGTAATCAAAAATCAGGGATCAAATTTAATTCCCGATTTTTATGTTTTATCAGATTATAAGGCTACAATTATTTTATAAAAAGATTCTGTAAGAATTTCTTTCGTAAATTAGTGCTGTGTTTAATTAAGTCTATGGTCATGAAAAAGCTGTCTGTAAACCGTTTGCCTTTTTTTCTATCTCTGAGATTCACTATCCTGATATTTTTAATTAATGTTTTTGCAGGAACAGGTTATGCCAAGAAACATTCCGATGCATTTGCACAGATAAAAAATGGCATGCTAACTCATGAAGTTACTGAGATAATGGGAGAACCAGTAAAAATTGAAAAGGTTGAGCGGCATGTTTTTCCGAAATTCGGAAAGATAATCGTGAAAGATCAGAAGATACATGATATCAGAATCGAAGGAAAATTCTCCGACAATAGCCCTTTGGCGCGAGGCCAGAATGACATAACCGGAAATGAAAACAGATTACGTTATTTAAGAATTGGCAATTCGAAGGATGATATTCAAACCATTGCAGGAGAACCCGATAGAATTATAGTCGGTGAAGATTATGTTTACGAAAAAGGCCGATATATTATTGAAACTGAAAATAATGCAGTGTCAGGCTCATTTCAGCGAAAAGAAACAGGACTGGGCAGACTCGACTGGGTAAAATTAAATTTCAGCCCCGGAGCTTTGCTGATTATGAATATTACTATTGCCTTCATTATGTTCGGCGTGGCATTAGGAATTAAACCGGAAAGTTTCAAATGGGTTATTAAAGAGCCTAAATCACTCATTTTGGGAATTTTTAGTCAATTCCTTGCTCTACCGACTTTAACCTTTGTGTTGATATATTTTATTCAACCAACACCCAGTGTTGCATTAGGAATGATACTCGTTGCAGCATGTCCCGGAGGAAATATTTCGAACTTTATGTCATCAGTAGCTAAAGGAAATATGGCCTTATCAATAAGTCTGACAGCATTTGCAACCATTGCTGCTGTTTTTATGACTCCGGTAAACTTTGCATTTTGGGGAAAATTATATTCTGAAACATCTAATATGGTAATCCCCATTCGAATCGATTTCTTTGAAATTCTTCGTACTGTTATGTTATTACTTGGATTGCCGGTTGTCCTGGGTATAGGTTTTTCCAGAAAATTCCCAAAGGTTACTGCCAGAATAATTGAACCTGTCAAAAAACTATCCATGGTTATATTTCTCATCTTTGTGTTTATGGCCCTAATGGGAAACTGGGAATTCTTCAAATCATACATTCACCTTATCATTTTTATCGTTTTAGCTCACAATGGACTTGCTTTACTTACAGGTTTTTCCATAGGATCCCTGGGAAGAGTGCCCCGGGCAGACAGACGAAGCCTAACCATTGAAACAGGCATACAAAATTCAGGACTCGGTCTTGTGTTGATATTTAATCCACGATTGTTTGATGGATTGGGAGGGATGGCTTTTATTGCAGCATGGTGGGGTATCTGGCATATCATATCCGGATTGGTTATGGCATGGGTCTGGTCAAAAAAACCTTTACCTGAGGAAGAATTAGAAACGTTAGAAGTGAAATCTGAAAGATGAAAAGCAAGCAAAACATTGAGCGAAACTCTCTAAAATATTACCTGCTAAAAAAGTATGTTGACTTTTGTTTCAGGCTTTTTTATAAAGTCAGATATATCAACAAAGAAAAAGTCAACACCCGGGAAGGCAGTATTTTTACCTGTAACCATCAGAATGCATTGATAGATGCGTTGGCAATTCTTACCTCTTTTACCTGGCAACCTGTTTTCCTTGCAAGAGCTGACATTTTCAGGAATAAAACCATTGCTAGGGTTTTGCAGTTCCTGAAAATTCTGCCGGTTTATCGAATACGCGATGGTTACAACCAACTGGCCAATAATCAGCAGGTATTTCAGCAAACTTTCAATGTGCTTAAAAATGGGACCCCCATAGCAATGTTTCCGGAAGGAAATCATGTAGGTATAAAAAATGTACGAGGCCTTAAAAAAGGAATTTCAAGAATTGCATTCAGTTACAGGCATGAGTCATCTGAAATTAATGATCTAAAGATTATACCAGTGGGATTGAATTATGAGAGTTATCATGAGCCCGGAAGCTCATTATATATTCAGTTTGGTGAACCTATCCGGATTTCAGTATACGACAATGAATATACTGATAACCCTGCAAAAGCCACAAACTCATTTCTTCAGGATTTGAGAAACAGCCTGCAGTTCAATTCACTTCACATTGAAAATAAAGAAGTATACCCGGTTGCAGATCTCGTTACTAAACTTTACGGACTGGATGCAAAGGTTCAAAACGTGAAATCATCGGAAATTTTGCAAAAACAAAAAGACACCATCTTTAAACTTGAAGGCTTATTTATTGAGAATCCTGATGAGTTCAAGAATCTAAGCTTTCATACCGACAAATTTAACCAACTGATTCAAGATCTTAAAATCAAATGCGGGTATCTGGAAATTCTATATGTACAAAACAAGATTCTTAGAATTTTCGTGCAATCTGTTTTTTTAATAATTACATTACCTCTGTATGCTTATTCTATGATAAACAATATAATTCCCTTATATTTTATAAAAAGGATTACCCAATTAATTAAAGACCCCCAATTTAAAAGCTCTGTTTTTTTTGTGGGAAGCATTTTTATCATTCCTATCATTCATCTTCTTCAGGCCATAATTGTAACAGCTATAATAAATTCATGGCAATGGGGTCTGTTTTACCTTATAAGTTTACCCTTTAGCTTTTGGTTTAAATTAAAATGGGAAAGGGTTTGGTTAAATTATATTACAGGGGTCAGAGTTAAAAAAAACTTTAGTAAAATAAGAAAGCATTTTCTTGTAATTAAAGAGTTCTATTCGGCATAAAAAGACATGCCTGTTAAGATATAAACTAATATAATCCGGCGACAGACCCAGCGGATTATCACTGTATTTTACCAGCCCTGCTGGAAGGCTTTTTCGGGTATAATATCCAATAAAAAACCCCCACCTTTTAAAAGATGAGGGTTTATAAAATCGGGCGACGACATACTCTCCCGGGTATTACCCCAGTACCATCTGCGCTGGCAGGCTTAACGACTCTGTTCGGAATGGG
>PWPZ01000016.1 GCA_003556985.1 Bacteroidota bacterium | reverse complement strand
GAACTTCGCAGGATGCTGGCCGAAAATGACTTTATCTGGTCGCCCCAGGCCGAAAAGTTCCTGCTGGAGAACGCCCGCCCGATCTGATAGAGAATTACAACATACAGTACATTCCTTTCGGGCAAAGCCCGTATGGACAGGGCTGATTCCCCTAAAAGCCTTCAGGTTGCCCGGGGAAACCGATTATGCAGAGGGTTTCTAAAGCGTTCCGGTTGATTGGGGTATAAACTCCGAACGGAAAAAGGGGGTCTTCAATTTGGTAAAGGAGATAACGGGGACAGAATAACCGTTTGTCCGGACAAAAAAGATATTGATAGATATTACAGACACGATAAATTGAGAATATAAAAATTAAAGCTAATGAAAACTGATCAACAAAAGGGAAGACTGTCTTACATAATTGGAATTACATTTGTAGCTACTTTGGGGGGGCTTTTATTTGGTTATGATACTGCTGTAATATCCGGAACTGTAGGATCATTAGAGAGTTTTTTTATTGATCCCCATGGTTTGACTGAAACAGCCGCCAACTCCCTTCTGGGCCTTGTTGTTTCAAGTGCTTTGGTGGGGTGTGTTATTGGAGGATTACTTGGTGGAATTGTAAGCTTAAAACTGGGGCGTAAAAGAGGTCTTATGTTGGCTGCAATTCTTTTTTTGATTTCCGCCCTTGGGTCTTCTATGCCTGAAATGTTTTTTGCACCCATTGGAGAGGCCGATCATACTTATGTGAACTTTTTTGTTTTTTATCGAATCATCGGGGGAATTGGAGTAGGAATGGCATCAATGATGTCGCCTATGTATATTGCTGAAATCGCCCCGGCTAATATCAGGGGGAAGCTGGTGTCCTGGAATCAGTTCGCTATAATTTTCGGGATGCTGGTGGTCTATTTTGTAAATTATTCCATTTCTCTCCGGGGAGATGACACATGGCTGAATGAAATTGGATGGAGATGGATGTTCGCATCGGAAGTGATCCCTGCCAGCCTGTTTTTATTTTTCCTGTTTTTTGTCCCCGAAACCCCCCGTTACCTCGTTATGCGTAACAACCAGGAGGGAGCGCTTGATGTGCTGACAAAAATAAATGGTTCCCAAATAGCACGAAGAGTGCTGGATGAAATTAATGAAACAATTGGTGAGAAACAAGGGAAGCTGTTTTCATATGGAGTTGCAATAATTATTATCGGAATTCTTTTATCGGTATTTCAGCAATTTGTCGGTATTAATGTTGTGCTATATTATGCACCGGAGATTTTCAGGAATATGGGTGCAGCAACTGATGTAGCACTTTTACAAACAGTTGTTGTCGGCGTAATTAATTTGTCATTTACAATTCTGGCTATTTTTACAGTCGATAAATTCGGAAGGAAACCCCTGATGATAATTGGTGCATTTGGTATGGCGATCTTTATGTTTGCTTTAGGGTTATCATTCTATTTCCAGACAATTGGAATAGGAGCACTTCTTTTTATGCTGGGCTATGTAGCTTGTTTTGCCATGAGCTGGGGGCCTGTAACATGGGTTCTGCTATCAGAGATTTATCCGAATCGCATTCGTGGGCGTGCAATGGCTATTGCAGTAGCTGCTCAGTGGATTGCCAATTATCTTGTTAGCTGGACGTTTCCGATGATGGATAAGAGTACTTTCCTGACAAACATGTTCAATCAGGGCCTCTCATACTGGATTTACGGATTCATGGGAATATTAGCCGCTTTGTTTATATGGAAATTTGTTCCTGAAACAAAACACAGGACATTGGAGGATATGGAAAGAATATGGGCTAAGAAATCTTTGTAATTTAATTTAAATGTGATTTACCATTCAAGGCATTCAGTTGGAGCCTCTGAAAGGTCAGCAGCGATCCAGTCCGCTGCCCTGAGCTCGCTCCGGTCAAAGCTGGTGGTAAGTGCCAGGCACCTGGATCCGGCCTCTTTGGCTGCCCTGACCCCGCTGACGGCATCTTCAACCACAAGGCACTCTTCAGGCCCAAGCTTTAATTCATCGGCAGCCCTTATGAAAATATCGGGAAAGGGTTTTTTCCTTTCCACATGATTTCCGTTTATTAATGCACCGAAAAGAGAGGTATCAAGCTCTATCTCTTCAAGATTAATCATTACCTTCACCTCATCGGCACTTGATGCAACAGCCATCTTCATGCCCCGGTCACGGCATTTTTTAATAAAATCACATACACCGGGGAGTGCTTTAAGTTTGCCATTCACAATTTCTTTATAAATTTCATATGTTCTGGCTTTATCTTTTTCTAAATCAAAGGGAAAGTTGTATTTCTCTGCCACCCCGCCCAGGTAACGGTTTTCTCCCATCCCGGTGAAGGGTTTGAAATCATCCGGACTTACCTGTAATCCTTTTTCCCTGAACATTTCAATGCCCGCGCGGCAAATAAATTCTTCGGAATCGACCAGCACCCCGTCCATATCAAACAATACTCCTTTTATCATAATGTTTACAGTTATATATGAATAAAACCAGGCAGCTGCCGGTTGCTTTAGCATTTACCGCCCGGATTAAGTAATATGCAGCGAATTGTTATACCTCTCCATGTAATTCGGCCCTGTAAATGCAATGGCTTTTAAAAATACAAAATATCAGCCATTATTCCCTAAATGAATCCATACGCTTCTGATAATTGATTTGATGCTCTTCCTGATGTGATTAAATTTTGCTACATTTCAGCATGGAACTTTCGATAGTATTTCCGGTGCTTAATGAAGAGCATAAAATTGCTGCCGATATCGATGCAGCATTTGCCTTCCTGGAGCAAAACCGGATCAATGGCGAGGTGTTGGTCGTTGACGACGGAAGCACCGATAATACTTCTGGCGTTGTCGCAAACATCAGGGCAACGGGCAATAAACCCCTGTTTTTACTGAATTATACCCCGAACAGGGGCAAGGGCTATGCAGTGAGGGAAGGGGTCAAGGCTGCCCGCGGGGAGATTATAATGTTTGCCGACTCCGGGAACTGCATTCCTTTCAGCTATATTCTGCCGGCCCTAAAGATGATCAGGGAGCGAAAGACAGATATAGCTCATGGCTCGCGGCTCCTCAGAGGCAGCGTAATAACCGTACAGCGGAAATGGCACCGCAAGGCTGCCTCTTTTGCTTTCAGAAAGTTTGTAAAGCTATATGCAGGATTGCCAGGTCATCTAACCGACTCGCAATGCGGACTGAAACTATATCGCGGCACGGTGGCAAAAGAACT
>PWPZ01000037.1 GCA_003556985.1 Bacteroidota bacterium | reverse complement strand
GTGCGGGTTCGGGCAGGTCCACATCCTGGGGAAGGAAGCCTTCGGCCAGCAGCCTCACCCTACGCTCGCGGGGCATAATATAGAGCCAGTAACCTTCATCCTTTTGCTCAACATCAACGATTCCAAGGTTCGAGTCAAACCGCATACCCCTGATGTTGGTGATCACTTTAATGATGGCACTGGGCTCGTCGTTTACCGTACGCTTCTCGTACCTGCGTGCTGCAAGGTCGGTGGGGTCTGCCCTGAATTCTTCGATGACAAATCGCTGTGCATTGATGGTTTGCAGGAGAAAGAGGGCCGTAAGGAGGGCTAGGAAATGCTTCATATTTTAACAATGAATTGTGCCGGTTTTATGCAAGTTGCTCATAATCGGCATGAAAATAGTGACTTTACAGCGAAAATACAAAAAAACGGTATACCCGCAAATACTGAATTAGCTGCTGGTTTGCCCCCAGAAGAATGCAGCACTGTGCATTTGCGTGAAACCACCGTTGGTGCTCCTGCCGCCGGCCGGAATGGCGGTGAACCCGGAGTTGTTTGATGAACCGAAATTGAAGCCATTCCAGGGGCCTGTGCTGTCTGTGTCAGTAAGCGCGGGCCCGTGTGTGTAGACTTTGCTCCTTTGGAAATCAGTGCGGAGCTTATCTTCCCATTTCTCTCTTTCAAAGTATATGATGTCAAGAAAAAAATCTTCTTCCTGTCTCAGCTTATTGATGTCGAAAACATTAAGGGTGCGCCTGAGGGATGTGACAGGTGCCCTGGTTACACTTGCGAAATTGATGAAATAGTCTTTTGTCCCTGTATAACTGTGACCTACTGTTTCTGATGCTGCAATTGTGCCGAGTATCGCCCTGCGGTCAAGATCAATAATCTCAATGCCCGCCAACGTTACCGGGTCAATTATTTTATTTATCATGAACATATTGTTCCCCAGCCAGAGTTGCTTGCCTTGAATATAATTATATCCTGATCGTTCCATTAAGATATCTCCTGATTCAATATCCAGTATCCTGAACTTGTCTCTGTGAATGATGGCCAGCCTGGTAGCGTCGGGCGATATTGTGGATAAATCAAATGATGCATCAAAGGTTTTGACTATTTCCCCGAAAGGGTAACGTCTTAACTCGAGAGGAGCATCCCAGTCAGGCTCACTGTTTTTGGTGGGTGCGCTGATGAAAAGGTCCTTCTGCAGGTCAATGACGTTGTAATACCAGTCGCTGTGAGATGAGCTCATGTTACGGAGGCTTACTTGCCATGAGCCCTTCAGGAACCTGTTGATGACGAGAACGGAATCTCCGGGGGTGACAAATGCTTTCCACCAGAAGTCCCAGTCATTTTTACCGGAATGTGGGGTTTCAAATACCGACTGTTTGCCGGTTAGAAGGTCGATGGTAAGGCCAATCCCGCCGGTGAAGAGTGCAAAAATGTACCTGTTGGAGGATATCAGAACGGTGCGAACGGCAAATACTCCTTCCTGTGTCTTGTTCTTGGGGGGATCGAATGACCCGATCAATGTGCCGGTATGGGTTTCATAAACATTGACGCCTTTTTCTCCGGCGGTTACAAAGAAACTGCCGCCCTCTGAAACGGCTATACTGCCTATATGTCCGTGATCGCCCAGGTAGCCTGACCGCAGAGACAGATCGGTGTCGAACACAATGGTAGAATTAACAAGGGCTCTTTTATAGGTATCTGACTGTGCATGTATGTCAAAGCAGGTAAGAGCTGCAAAGATGGTAAATATTAGCAGCAGGGGAACTGACGGGTATCTGTAAGGCTGGCACCATTGATTTTTTGAAGATCGGGGAGGGGCGACTGTACTTTTATTTACCGGTTTTTTCATAGGCTCTGGGTTTTTGTTTATATGTTATGTTGATGGATCAGTTTTCAGTGTCTTCCTCATTCTCGGGACTGGTATCAATAATGGTATCGGCTTTTACTACAAACCAGACGGTATAGGAAATGGGGCCGCATGCCATACCGCTGAATCTGAGTTCGTAAACTTTCCATTCAGGATTTTCATATTTTTCAAGAAAATCAGAAAGCAGGTCGAACACGTCGAATTCATCATCTTCAGTTTTCAGGAAATTATTGTATCTCTCTTCCCATTCTTTCTCCAGCGTCTTGTTGTTGCAGTAGGGTTCATCGATTCCATCATCGTGCCAGTAACCTATTAATGCTTCTGCATCATGGTTAAGGTCGTCAGCGGCCTGGTCGAGAATTACTTCGTTGGTTGACGGACAGTAAATCCTTTCGTCATAACCGGGGGATAGTTTTATAATTTCCATAACATCTTTTTTTTGTTTAACATATTAGTGTTCGTATCCATATTTGCTTTTAAATCCGTCCTGTTAATCATACTTGCAGGCTCCGTAATCTATTTACGCTGGTGCAAATTTTTGTTCTATTGGGTGTTACGGATAATAATTCCAAGGGTTATCTTTTTGAAGGTATTTTGTCTTTTTTGATGTCCCGTAAATAGATTATGGCGGGGGGGTATATATTGTATGGCATTATCAATACAACAATATTATATGACCGCACAGATGCATGAAATCATTTTTTACAAAGGAGAAGAATACGGGATGGCTACTGAACCTCTTGAACCGTATCTTGAAAGCCTTAAAAACAAACCTTTGATAGAGCCTACTTCAACTGCCTGCTGGCGCGGATACCTGGGTACATGGGAAGTAAGGGAGAAGAAACTATACCTTATCGGTTTGGAGGTGTCAACAGGAGGTTTGGAGGAAGAGGGTATGGATTATATATTCCAGGGTAAGAAAGAGATTTTCGCCGGGTGGTTTAGCGGCAGGATTATAATTCCACACGGGAAACTGTTAAAATATGTCCATATGGGTTATGAGTCGATTTACGAAAAAGAGCTGTATCTGGATTTCGAGAATGGCATCCTGGTTGATACGCTAACCGCCCAAAACCTTATATTTGATGATGATTAAGATCTTACATAACTTATTTGCCGATATATTCCTGATCTGTAATTGCATACCGTTATGATTAATTTACTTGACAATTCCGGGTTTGACTCATTACACCTGTATGAGAATTTCAGGGTTCTTGGTTCGCAAGCATTAGATCAGCTTACCGGGGGCCTGGACTGGATGATTGAAAATGAAAAGGGTGGAGTTCTGATTGGTGGTACGGCTGTGGTTTCATACCTGGACGGAGGCAGGGCACTTACACCGGATATAGATTTTATGGTAAG
>PWPZ01000109.1 GCA_003556985.1 Bacteroidota bacterium | reverse complement strand
GCATTTTTCTCCTGGTTTCTTTTTATTATTTACCGGCAAAACAATATTAATGGTAAGTTTAGCAGGTTTACCAATGAAATTTTCATTGATCAAAACCTGCTTTTGGGTATTATTATAATACCTGTTTTTTGGCTTCTTTTATATGCGCTTAGCGGAAGTTACAAAAAAGTATTGCGCAGATCCAGGCTCAATGAATTTGGGCAAACACTCTTTATTTCATTTATTGGTGTATTGATTATTTTCTTTGTGATTTTGCTTGGAGATGAAGTACAAACCAATGCCAATTATTACAGGTCTTTTGGCTTATTGCTTATTTTTCATGTTTCATTAACATCCATATTCCGGTTTATTATTTCCTCCATTACCACTCATAAAATTCATAACCGTATTATTGGATTTAATACACTTATTGTGGGAAGTCAGAAAAAAGCGCTTGATATTTACCATGAGATGAAAGCTCAAAAAAAATCATCAGGTAACAGATTCATTGGCTTTGTAAATGTAAATCTTTACGATAATTATATAATGGAGGAACATTTACCGCGATTAGGCTGGTTCAAGGATCTGAAATCAATAATAGAAGAACATGAAGTTGAAGATGTAATTATTGCCCTTGAAGCAAGGGAACATAAAAATATAGGGAAAATTCTTGCCGAGCTATACCAAACTAATTCACTAATCAAAATCATACCTGAGATGCACGATATTTTTCTGGGTTCTGTAAAAATGACATCCATTTTTGACGCACCCCTTATTCAGATTCAGCAGGGGCTGATGCCTGCATGGCAGCAATATATTAAAAGATTTATTGACATCAGCGTATCAGTATTTGCTCTGATTCTGCTATCACCTGTATATCTTTTTACGGCTGTTGGAGTTAAGCTTTCAAATAAAGGACCTGTGTTTTACTCGCATGAGCGTATTGGAATAAATGGCAAACCTTTTAAAATGCATAAGTTCAGATCTATGCATATGGATGCTGAAAAGAACGGGCCACAACTGAGTTGCGAAAATGACCCTCGCATAACCCCTTTCGGCCTTTTTATGCGAAAGGTTCGGCTTGATGAAATACCGCAATTCTATAATGTATTAATAGGTAATATGTCGCTGGTAGGTCCGCGACCAGAAAGGCAATATTATATTGACCTCATCGTTCAAAAAGCTCCGCACTACAAACTTTTGCAGAAAATTAAACCGGGTATTACATCATGGGGTCAGGTAAAGTATGGTTATGCGGAGAATGTTTCGCAAATGATAGAACGCCTGAAATACGATTTGCTTTATTTGGAGAATATGTCACTTGCTGTAGACTTTAAAATCCTGATTCATACAGTGCTTATTATTATCCAGGGAAGGGGGAGATAAAGAAATGAAAGAAAATTGTTTTATCCTGGTAATCAGAAGATCATAACACCCCCATCTCAATTAGCTGAACAATTTCTTCTATTAACCTGTCTTCACCATATGGGTCGTATTCTGTTTTAAGATTGTACCCGAACAATCGACCGAATGAATGCCAGAATACAGCCGTAAATGCACCCCTGAAATCTCTTAATACATCATAAGATGTGTGGTTGGTTTCCCTGTCAATTAGCTTTATAAGTATATGTCCCTGAGAGATTGTTAGCCGTTTGAGCTCACCTTCAAATTCATCTCTGATCTCCCTCTCCAGGTTACGGGCGGCACGTTTGCGCTGGACTTCGGTTTCCAGTTCGCTCAACATTACGCTGTATTCATCAAACTTAATTCCTGCCAGTCTTGCGTAGGGATAAACACGTTTAACATTTCTAACAAGGCGATTATATTGGTTCTGCTCGCGATTATTGGCAAAACTTCGTGGTGCAAAATAACGGAAAGTGGGGAGTTCAATAAATGGTATGGTATCGCCTTGGTAAACTACGGCTCTGGTAGTAATGCCTTTATGATGCTGTGCAAAAGACTCCGGTGCAAATATAAAAAGCGAAAGCAAAATTGTTATAACAATCAATGGCTTCATTACGATCGAAAATTTATTTAATCCGGTTTCATTTTTTAGCAATATTCCTGAAAAATTGGATTTCTTTTTACAAGAATACATTTTTCATACAACGATTATATTTGTCAGAAAATTGTATTGATATAGTTATGCCAAATCCCATGCCAAAAAAAAAGCATCCACAAAACCGGATGCTTAAGTTACAAAATTCTCTGACAAAAAGCAATAGAATCAGGCAACTTTAAGTCTGCCTATATTGTTTAACTTCAATTGACTCTGAGCATATTCAATTGTAATATGTATAAGCTTATCAGAATCTTCTGCCGGTGCATTAAACATAGCATCTATCATTATCAATTCACAAATAGAGCGCAAACCCCTTGCACCGAGCTTAAATTCTATAGCCTTGTCCACAATAAAATCGAAAACATCATCATCAACTTTCAATTCAATGTCATCCATTTCGAACAACTTAATATATTGTTTAATCAAGGCATTTCTCGGTTCAGTCAGAATCCTGCGTAATGCATCTTTGTCAAGAGGATTTAAAAACGAAAGAACCGGTAAACGGCCAACAAGTTCGGGTATGAGCCCGTAGCTTTTAAGATCCTGAGGAGCAATATATTGCAACATATAATCTTTATCGATAACCTGTTGATCTTTACTTGCACTATAGCCAATTGCATTGGCCTGCAATCTGGAGCCAATCCTTTTCTCTATCCCATCAAAGGCTCCGCCGCAGATAAACAAAATATTTTGCGTATTTATCTGTACCATTTTCTGCTCAGGATGTTTACGACCACCTTGTGGAGGAACACTTACAACGGCTCCTTCCAGGATTTTCAATAAAGCTTGCTGCACTCCTTCACCTGACACATCGCGGGTAATGGATGGATTATCACTTTTACGTGCAATTTTATCAACTTCGTCAATAAAAACAATTCCCCTTTCAGCTGAAGCCACATCATAATCGGCAACCTGTAGTAAACGTGACAAGATACTTTCAACATCTTCACCCACATAGCCTGCTTCGGTGAGCACAGTAGCATCGGCAATACAGAAAGGCACTTGAAGCATTTTGGCAATAGTACGGGCCATGAGTGTTTTTCCGGTTCCGGTTTCACCTACCAGAACAATGTTTGATTTTTCAATTTCCACATCATTGTCATCAGCAGCCTTGCCCCTTTTTGATGCGGCATCAATCCTCTTATAATGATTGTATACTGCCACTGAAAGTACTTTCTTTGCTTCTT